>NZ_LZZL01000104.1:0-16157 GCF_002006495.1 Clostridium sp. BL-8 | reverse complement strand
TTATCTTCTGATACGCGTACCTCATTCATTCTAGCTAACTTAAATATCCTATAATCATTTCGTTCAATACTAAAGGCTTGCAAATACCATTTGCTTTCCTTAAATACTACTTTATAAGGTTCAACTTTACGTGAAGTCTGCTCACCATTTTTATCTATATAACTGAATAATAAATATCTTTTTTCATTCATTGCTCTTTCTATAATTTTCAATACACTTCGCAGCGAACGGTTTCCCTCATTAAGTTCTAAATCTATTAGAAAGTTTTGATTATCATTATTTTGCTTTAATAAATCATTTTCATCTGTCATGCTCTGTAATTTTATAAGCGTATTGGCGATTTCCTTATTTTCTAATAGCTGATTATAACTTTGCAAGCCAGTTATTAAACTTTGAACATCTTTAGGAGTAAATAATTTTTTATCAACTTTGTAAGATTTCATCAAACTTACTCCACCCATAGCCCCCCTAGTTACCATAATAGGCATTCCGGCAATATTTAAAGCATCAATATCTCTGAAAATAGTTCTCCTACTTACCTCCAGCTTTTCTGCCAGTTCACTAGTTGGTACGGTTTCTCTTTCTAAAAGAAGCATAATAATTGCAATTAGACGTTCTATTTTCATTAAAAAATTCACCTCGAGTTTAATTATGACATACTTGTGTCATAATTGCTATGATAAAGTATAGACATAAATAAGATTCCAAATAATTGTTACAAGGAGAGATTTAAAATGAATAATTTCAAAATTGAAGAAAAAGAAGCTTTTCGATTGGTATGTTTTAAAACAAAATTAAAAAGTTCAGAAAAAAATGACTTAAAACAATTTTCTGATCAAAAAACTGAATTTTTTAAGAGCATAGTTCAAAGTGGAAAGATGTCTTTACTTAGAACAATTTCTGAAAGTAACTATGGTTATGCAGCAGTGACAACTGATGGAAGCAATACTTTCTACTATGCAGGTGTTAAATCATCACAACCTGTAGTTGATGAAAGCGAAGAAGTTTTATTTCCTGAAGGAAAATATCTAGTAATTGAAGGAAAAGGTGGACTATCTCGTTTAGCTTTTGATGAGCTTGAAGAGCAAGCCTTCAAAGAAATCCTTACTGAAAAATATAGTTATGAATACAGTGGAAATCCTATTGCAGAAATTCTACTAAATGGAAATCCAGCAGACTGTGAAGTTGAAGTGTGGATACCAGTTAAACAAAAATAATTATTCATATACCAAAGAGATAGCATACGCTATCTCATAATTGTTTTTAATTGTGTTCTTCTTCTTTCTTTTGATTTTCGTTCTTCTAGTATCAATTTCTCTAACATTTATACAGAATTAATAATAGGCATCTATCTAATCAATGCACGTCATCTACTTTAATTTTTTAATTTGAAGCGAGTATTTCAGCGGCGTTTTTTATTTCAAAATTTGTATTTGATTTACTTAAAAAAGCTTAAAATTCCCATTTTTGACCCCGATGTCATCTTTTTTATCTCTTTAAAGATTATTCAAAATGTAGCTGCTTCATAAAACTGTCGGCCTGCTGTTTATCAGATATTTCGCCGTTGCAACATGGCTACGGTCTCCACATGTCCCATATTAGAGAACATGTAATTCTTTTGTAGACCCTTTAATATCCACTATAAGTTAACATATATTAGCATTTACCACTACCATCAATAGAGCAACTATTTACAACCTTATTAGGCTTTTCTATGTCTAAATAATCAAATATGTCTAATGTTTTTGTTCCATCTTCTAAAATAAAAAATGGGATACCTATTTTTCCTTCTTTAACAACATTAATAAACATTTTATCATTATCACGATAAGATAAAAATTCCTTTAACATTTTAGTACTCTCTATAATATTTTTATAATCTAATTCTATATCTTTATGTTTTTCTAAAATAACTTTTGCTTCAACACAATCTGGACAAATTGCTGTCCCATACATTGTTATTTTCATTTTATTATCCTCCCTTTTTTAAAGTATTTAATATACTTAGTTTTATAATTATACTTTATGTATTAATCTAAAGAACAAATATCAAACGTACAGACAAATATTATAAAAGACATATAGTTTATTATTTTTTATCACATTTCGGCACTAAAAGTTCTGCATATCCACAGCTTGGGCATTTAGCCATACGTTTACCTGATAAATGAGGCGCAAAGATATATTTTAAAACACTTACTTTAAAATTTTCACCACATTTAGAGCATATGAAATGAGTTTTTAAACTTCTAAATACAGCAAATACTAAAACTATGACGACAACTATCCATCCTATTCGCATTTGATTCCACTCCTTTTTAATTTCTAAAGTAAATATTATATTACTAGTAAGTAATTATAATATACATGTAAATATCAAATTATTCAATTTTCAAAGATAGATTTAATATTTACTATTTTTGAAAAATCTATAGTAAGCAAATTCATGAACTTGAAAAAAGCTTAGATTGCTAAACACAGCCTATATATTTATAATAAATTTCAAGTTGATACTTAGGCTTAGGCACAATCAAAAAAATAACAAGTCCATTTGCCAGCTTTTGACTTGTTATTTTATTTCATCACCTTATTTTCGAGAATTATTTTGGTCCTTTGATTCTTTTCTCATTTTCTTTAAAGCCTTTTTAGAACCTCTTTCAATATCTCTCTCAAGTTTTCGTTCTTTAAAACTTACAAATAACTGATTTAAATCATAACCATCTGGATATAGCTGACTTGCCTTTATATCTAGCTTTATTCTCTTATAATTTACTTCAATCAATTCATCATTATATAGTACAGTAACATTGTTTAATTTATCTATTTCTTTATACACAATAGCTGATTCATTATTATCTAAAAGAATGACTCTATCACCTACTGAGTATTTATAAAAATCTTCCTTAATTTGTGGTTCTTTATTCTTCATAACTTTACTTTCCTCAATTAAAGAATAATTATAATTTTTATTATCAAAATATTGTCTTGCTCTATTAATAATAGAATCATCTAATCCCATCTTTTTAGAAATATATAAGGCATTGCTGCTGCCTACTTTTCCTATCCTAAGTTTATATAAAGGCTGCAAAGTTTCTTTTTCAAATTCCATAGCTGCATTTTCAAAATCAGGATGCATCTTTGAGAAATTCTTAATTTCTCCATAGTGTGTAGTTGCTATAGTTATACATCCCTTATGATATAATTCTTCAAGTATTGCAATAGCTAAAGCGGAGCCTTCATTAGGTTCTGTTCCGCTTCCAATCTCATCAAACAAAAGTAAGGTTGATTTTGAACTTTCCTTAACAATTTCAGCTAAGTTTTTTACATGTGATGAAAATGTGCTTAATGCATTTTCAATACTTTGGTTATCACCTATATCCACAAATATCTTTTTAAATACCGAAAGTTCTGTTCCTTCTTCAGCTCCTATATGGAATCCAGATTGCACTGCCAATGTCAATAGTCCAATTGTTTTTAACACTACAGTTTTTCCACCTGCATTAGGTCCTGTTATTATTAAGCTTCTATAATTTTTTCCAATCTCAAAATCTAAAGGAATGTTATTTTTAATGAAAGGATAGGTGCCCTTAATTATTTTTATATATCCGTATTCATTTAATTTAGGTTTTCTTCCATTTATAGCTTTACTGTACTTAGCTTTAGCCCATATCATATCGTATTCTGATATTACCTCCATGTTCAATTTTAAATCTTTTATTCTTTCAAATAGCATTTCTGTTAATGCAGCTAATATCTTGTATTCTTCCACACTTTCTTCTGCCTGCAGAATACTTGACTCACTTGTATATCTTGAAATAACATCTGGTTCCATAAAAACAGTAGTTCCTTTAGAAGACGTTTCAATAATAGTTCCTTGAACAAAGTTTTTATAGGATGCCTTGATTGGAATTGTATATCTACCATTTCGTTGACTTATAAAAAATTCTTGAATATACTCTTTATTTTGAGTATTTTTAAGAAATTTATCTAATTTCTCTTTTACTTTACCTTCGCACATATCAATATGTCGTCTTATTCTCTTAAGCTCCTTGCTGGCATTAGAATCTACCCTGCTTCCCCTGATTGATCTATTTATTTCATCTTCAATATACTCTAAATCAAAAATATTTTCTCCATAAGCACTTAAAGTCGGAGCATAACCTTCTTTATCCTTCATAAAAGTTTTAACTTTTCTACAGCCTCTTAGAAAATTAGATATTATGGTTAAATCTTCTGCTTCCAAAGAAGCACCTTTTTCAATTTTCTCAATAAATGGGAGGATATTAAAAATTCCTTCTAATGGAATAGTGTAAGAAGCATCTAATAGTCTTCTTCCCTCTGTAGTTTCATCTAACATTTGATTTACAATTTTTATATTACTGCTAGGTTCTAATTTATCAATTAATCTTTTGCCTAATCCGCTTACGCAATATTCTTTTACTATTTCTTTAAGCTCATAGTAATGTAATTTTTCTAAAGTTTCTTTATTCATAATAATAATCCTCTCCTAAAACCATATTACATTACAAGCCTACGAATTATTTATAGATCTCCAAATTTTAGTTTTAAATAATAAAAAAGCCATGGATACTTCCACAGCTTAAAATTCAACAATTAATAAAGGTAATTCTATTACCTCTGTATAAAGTAAATTCGTGGACTTGTATCTTCAATAGTACAAATTAATTCTATAGCAAATAAAAGATATAAAACCTCTTATTTTTTGAATTAATATTAACTTAACTATTTAGATACTAAACACTCACAAAAATACCTCTCTTTTCTGAAATCTATTAAATATAATATACATCAAATTTATTTTATTTGTCAAATGTATTATACGTTTAACTCTAAATATTCATCTATAGCTTTTGCTGCCTTCTTACCAGCCCCCATAGCTAAGATTACTGTTGCTGCTCCTGTAACTGCATCCCCACCAGCATAAACTGCTTCTTTAGTAGTAAGACCTGTTTCTTCTTCAGCTACGATACATCTTCTCTTATTAATTTCTAACCCTTGAGTTGTTGATGAAATTAATGGATTTGGTGATGTTCCAAGTGACATTATTACAGTATCTACATCCATAACAAATTCTGAACCTGGAACTTCAACTGGACTTCTTCTTCCTGATGCATCTGGTTCTCCAAGTTCCATTCTTACACATTTCATTCCTTTAACCCACCCATTTTCATCTACTAAGATTTCTGTTGGATTAGTTAATACATCAAAGATTACTCCTTCTTCCTTAGCATGATGTACTTCTTCTACTCTTGCTGGAAGTTCTGACTCACCTCTTCTATAAACGATATGGCTTTCAGATCCAAGTCTTAAGGCAGTTCTTGCTGCGTCCATAGCAACATTTCCTCCACCTACTACTGCAACTTTTTTACCAGATCTAACTGGAGTGTCATATCCTTCTACTGCTGCCTTCATCAAGTTTACTCTTGTTAAAAATTCATTTGCTGAGCATACTCCATTTGCATTTTCCCCTGGTATTCCCATGAATCTTGGAAGCCCTGCACCTGAGCCTATGAATACAGCCTTGAATCCTTCATCTTCAAACAATTGATCTATAGTTATAGTTCTGCCAACTATAACATTAGTTTCTATTTTAACACCAAGCTTCTTAATGTTTTCAACTTCATTTTTAACTACTTTTTCTTTTGGAAGTCTGAATTCTGGAATTCCATATTCTAAAACTCCTCCCGCTTTATGAAGTGCCTCAAATATAGTTACTTGATATCCTTTTTTAGCTAAATCTCCAGCACAAGTAAGTCCTGCAGGTCCACTTCCTATAACTGCAACTTTAATTCCATTTTTAGGTTCTGTTGCACTTAAATCAACATTATGTGATGCTGCCCAGTCTGCTGCAAATCTTTCAAGTTTACCAATAGATACTGAGTCACCCTTTATTCCTAAAACGCATCTTCCTTCACATTGCTTTTCTTGTGGACATACTCTTCCACAAACTGCTGGAAGTGAGCTGTATTTTGAAATTTCTTTTGCAGCTTCTTCAAATTTTTCATCTTTAACATAAGAAATAAATCCTGGTATATTGATTGATACTGGACATCCTTCTACACACTTAGGATTCTTACAGTTTAAACATCTAGAAGCTTCTTTAGTTGCTTCTTCCTCGTTATATCCAAGACAAACTTCTTCAAAGTTTGCTGCTCTAACCTTTGGATCTTGTTCTCTTACTGGTATTCTAACTAATCTCTCATTCATGTCCATTATTTATCACCTCTGCAACCACAGCCACCGTGACTATGAGTATTTCCTTCTTCAACTTCTAACTGTGCCTTTCCTTCTTCTGTTTTATACATAGCTTGTCTTCTCATTGATTCATCGTAATTTACTAGATGTCCATCAAATTCTGGCCCATCAACGCAAGCAAACTTAACTTCTCCTCCAACAGTAACTCTGCAAGCACCGCACATGCCTGTACCATCAACCATTATTGGGTTTAAGCTTACTGTTGTTGGAATTCCTAATTCCTTAGTTAGCATAGAAGTAAATTTCATCATTATCATTGGTCCAATAATAATTGCATGATCATATTTCTTACCTTGATTGTTAACTAATTCTTTAAGCATATCTGATCCAGTTCCCTTAAATTCATATGAACCATCATCAGTTGTTACATAAAAATTTCCAGCAACAGTCTTTAGTTTTTCTTCATATATTAGTAAATCTTTGTTTCTGCTTCCTAAAATAACATCTACAGCTATTCCATGTTCATGCATCCATTTTACTTGTGGGTAAACTGGTGCTGCACCAACTCCACCTGCCACAAAGATAAAATTCTTTTTCTTTAATTCTTCTATATCCTCATGTATAAATTCACTTGGTACACCTAATGGTCCAACAAAGTCAGCTACATGATCCCCTTCATTAAAAGAAGCTAACTGTTTCGTTCCTTTTCCTACAGTTTGAAAAACTATAGTTACTATTCCTTTTTCTTGATCATAATCAGCTATAGTCAAAGGAATTCTTTCACCTTTCTCATCATTTTTTATGATAATAAATTGCCCAGGCTTTGCAGATTTTGCTACTCTTGGTGCTTCTATATCCATTGAGAATATATTATTTGTAAGCTCCTTTTTGTTCACTATTTTATACATTTACGTTCCTCCTAATTTAACCAAGTATACTAAGATTCAGCTGTTATTTTCTCTTCAGCTGACTCTTAGTATAATTTTTGTTCTTGTGAGAATATACTTTATCTATAAGCACTAACTAATCTCTCTATTACTAATTGTAAATTCCATATATATTACGATTTAGATACAAGTTCCTTGTCTGGTGTTACTAATATCTTAACTTGTTTCTTCTTTTCTGGGCCTGTTAATGCTCCAAAACCTTCTTCAACTATATCATCTAGATGTATTTTCTTGGTTACATATCCTTCTGCTTTTATTCTTCCATCTTTCATTTGAGCCATAGTTGCTGGGAATTCATGTCTGTATGCTAATGTTCCAATAATTTTCTTTTCAGTAAATACCAATACATTAGGATTGAATTTAACATCATTTTCCCATATGCTAGTTACAACTAAAGTTCCTTCAAACTTTAAGCTATCTATACCTGTATCAAAACCTATTTGAGCTCCTGTAGTTTCAAATGCCACATCAACTCCTAATCCATTAGTTAGCTTCTTAACTTCCTCTGCTATATTTACCTCATTAGGATCTAATACTACATCTGCTCCTGCCCTTTTAGCATACTCTTGTCTTATAGATTTTCTTTGTAATACTACTATTAATTTTGCACCAGCTGCTTTTAAGCACTCAATAGTTGCAAGTCCTATTGGTCCAGATCCTAGTACTAACGCAGTATCACCTGTTCTAAAATCACCAATTCTAATTGAATGTAATGCTACCGCCATTGGCTCAACTAAGGCAGCTTGTTCATAAGACATTTGATCTGGTATCTTATGTACAAATTTTTCTGGGAAAACTGTATATTCAGCAAGTCCTCCACCACTTCCGCAAAGTCCATGGAAACCTAATGATGAACATAAATTATATTTTCCTTCTAGACATGCCGGACATTTTCCACATGCAACTATAGGTTCAACTATTACTCTATCTCCTGGCTTAAAATTAGTTACATTATGGCCAACTTCAACTACATCTCCTGAAAATTCATGTCCTAGAACTACTGGAGCTGTTGTGCCACTTAATGGATGGGGTTGTCCTACCGGTATAAATATAGGTCCTCCTAAATATTCATGTAAATCTGATCCGCATATTCCACACCATTTTACTTTAATCTTTACACCATTAAGCGTAACCTTAGGTTCTTCAATTTCCTCTACTCTAACATCTTTCTTTGCATACCATAATGCTGCTTTCATCTTAAAACTCCTCCTTAAATAAATTGTTAATTAATTCACATATACTTATTGAGCAAGTTTCATACCAAGTTATGAATAAACTCATAACTTTTTGTGTTATTTAGGTTATTTGCTTGATATAATTAGATTTTATCTATTATATGTAATACAACTTTACAAAAAACTATTAAACTACAAAATAAAAATGTATCAAAATGATACATTTTTTATTCTCATTTTGATACACACATTCTTCTTTTCTCATTTTGATACATCTATATGATATTTTTTTATCTTTCTATATAAAGTTGCTCTTCCTATCTTTAACAGTTTAGATGTTAGCTGAAGATTTCCATCACATTTTTTTATAACATCCCTTATAGCATTCTCTTCTAATAAATCAAGACTAACTATTTTAATATCCTCTTGATTTAGGTGTTCTTGATGCAGAGTTTGTATTGTATTCTTACAATCTAAATTATTCATGTCTATATTCATTATTTCATCTTCACTTAAATAATAATCTCGTTCAACAACATTCTTAAGTTCTCTTATATTTCCATCCCAATCATGTTTCTTTAATTCATCTATATATGATTGTTTTACACTTATAATTTTATTTCTATTTTTTATATTTAACTTTTGTATAAACTCATTCACAAGCAAATCTATATCTTCTTTTCTTTTCCTAAGTGGAATTGTCTTTATTTCCATTACACTTAATCTATAATATAAATCTTCCCTAAAATTTTGCTTACTTATTTCATTTTTTAATATTCTATTAGTAGCCCCAATAACCCTGACATTTAATTGCTTCTCATAAGTTCCACCAACTCTTACAATTTTCCCATTATCTAAGACTCTGAGAAGCTTACTTTGAATATCTAAAGGTAATTCTCCAATCTCATCTAGAAATATTGTTCCTCCATCTGCCAATTCAAATTTACCTGGATGTCCTTCTTTCGAAGCACCTGTAAAAGCTCCTTTTTCATATCCAAATAATTCACTTTCAACAAGTTCACTAGGTATTGAAGCACAGTTTACTGCAACAAAAGGACCTTTTGCTCGATTACTATAATTATGTATTGATTGCGAAATTAATTCTTTACCAGTACCGCTTTCTCCTTGAATCAAAATATTACAATCACTTTTTGCAGCCTTTTTAGCAAAACTTATCATATTTTTCATTTCTAAATTATTGGTTATTATATCTTTAAATTCATATTGAGCTTTATATCCTGCAAATTTACTTACAAGTTTATGTACCACTTCGACCTCTGTAAAAGTTATTACCATGCCGCTACTTTTCTCATTTTTATTTAATGGGAGTATATTTATAACACATTTTATTATGTCATTATTTATGGAAAAATCCCACTCTAAATTATGCAAAAACTTGTTTTCCTCTTTAATAAGCTTATGAAAATCAATGCCACTTAAAACCTGATTAATATCCATATTCATTGCTTCTTCTAAAGATATATTTAAAATTTTTAGTGCTCGTCCATTTATTCTTTTTATCTTCATACGTTCGTTCATAACTATCATACCTTCTGATATAGATTCAAAAGTTATATTAAGTAATTTATATGAAGTAGCTAATTTCATTTGTTTCTGTATTGACTGAGCTGCGGCTGTTACTATGCCTAAAGTATGAGAATGAGCATTGTAATAATTACCTGACATATTTATACATCCAATTAAATTATCATCTTCATCATATATTGGTGCCGCGGAGCACGTCCAAGAATGTTGGTTTATCCCATAATGCTCTGCTCCAATTGTTTGAACTGGCTTATTAAGATATAAAGCCGTTCCTATAGCATTAGTTCCAACTACTTTTTCTGACCACAATTCACCTTTTAGGAAATTTAATCCCTCAGCTCTCTCCATTATATCTTTATCACCTATTACATCTATTATATACCCAGCCTTATCAGCTAAAAATAAGGCAAATCCCGATCCACAAACCATACTATAAATACTTTCTATAACTGGTCTGGCAACAGAAATAAGTTCACTATTTTTATTGATCAACTCACCTATATTAGGATGTTTAACATTCCCATTTCCATTATTAGGATTTACTCCATACTTTCTACACCTTATCCATGAGTCTCTAATTTCTCGTCTAACCTTTGAATTAACTTGCCCCGTAGAAACAAATTCTCTCCATGCTTCAGTGATAAATTTGATATAATCTTTCATCTATACCTCTCCATTACTCATAAAATATGATATCAACATTATTTTGCTCAGTTAAACTCAAGTTGTCCACTACTCTATAATATATAAATATTTAAATCATCCAACTACGTTGTTCTAGAAACCATTTTACCATAAAATAGTCTTTTTTACATATTGATGTAACAGTAGAAATGTATTTTGATAAAAATAACCCACTGAAATCCAAAAATTAGATTTTAGTGAGTTTTATGGTGGAGGCGAAGCGTGACCTTTGAAATCTACTAAGATTATTACTTATCTTTTTTGATTAATTATTAATGCACAAGTTTTTTAAGCAATAAAACTCACTTTTTGACTTAACTAAACCTCGCTTTAAGACATTTGGCGAATTAATTTAATTCTATAGATCTAGAGGTTCTTTTAATATTAAGTTCAGTTACCATCTTATTTGAAAACTTGTCCATATTTATAAAATACATTACAATTAATCCAATTATGGTAAATACAATCCCTGAGTATATAAATGAAATATTAATTGCCTTTATTGCTGCACCTGTCTGTACAGTAGCTGTTCCATTATATTTTCCAAAGTCAAGAACCCATCCGAGAATTGCAGTACCAAGACCACCTCCTAATTTCATTCCAAAACTTACACAACTGTTGATTAATCCATCTGCACGTATTCCTGTTTTCCATTCTCCATAATCTACTGCATCTGCAACAATTGCGAAAATCCCAACTATTAAAGGCGCCATACCAAACCCTTTTATAATACTTCCTGCCATAACAAGCTCATAAGAAGCAGGATTAATTGCCATAATAATAACACCTACTAATTTCACTAGAAAACCGAACATCATAACTTTCCATTTACCAAATTTACTTATAAACTTAGGTAAAAGTGCAAATCCAACTATCATAGGTGCATAAAGTGCTAAAGTAAGCATCCCCATTAAATTAGCATTATTTAATACATAGGTTGTATAATAAAGAGTAGCTCCTGAGAATAACCCCATATCTGTATAAATAATAATAAACATAATCGCTATAAGTAAAAAATATTTATTTTTCATCAAGGAACCAATCCCTACTTTTAACTTAAATTTTTCTCCCTTTTCATCTTGATTTCTTTCCTTGGTAAATGCAAATGTTATGAATAGAAATGCACATGAAATTATTCCATAAATAACTGAAAGTTTTGACCACCCATATTTTTCAACCAATGGATTTGTAATCATTGATAATATAATAGTAAATGAAATAACAAAAACAAATCGAATTGAACTCAAAACTGAACGTTCCTGTATATTGCTGGATATTCTTGATAGCAATGTACAATATGACAAATTTGATGCTGTGTATACAATTGACACTAAAAATATATAAGTGATATATGCATAAATCAGCTTTCCACCATCGCTGAGACCCATAGGAACATTAAACAATAATATCAAACCGATTCCCATAAATGGTGCACTCCATAAAATCCAAGGTCTTGTTTTCCCCCACCTTGTATTAGTTTTATCAATAAGTGCTCCAATTGATAAATCTGTTACACCATCTAAAAGTCTCGCTATCAGCATTAGTGTTCCAACTGCTGCCACTCCAAGTCCAACGCTATTAGTATAATATATCATCAAAAAAGAAGTAATTGGTACATATACAAAGTTACATCCTACATCACCTATTGAATAAGAAATCTTTTCTTTTAAATTAATTTTTTCTTCCATAAAAATACTCATTCCTTTCATAGTACTCAACATATAAAGTAATTAAACGATTACTCCAAAAATATATATATGTTCTAATTAATGATGGACATTTGTCAATAAATAATAAATGCTGAAACTTTTTTGAGTTTTCAATAATTCCTATTCAAAAAGCATTGAATTCTAATTAAAACTTATATATTATAAAAATATGGCTTGATATGGCAGAGTAAAGTAATTATATTTTTATGTACAGTTAATATTAACTAATCAACCAACTAATATTAACTGTAATTAAACTAATACTTTTCACTCTGTCATTTCATTTGTATTTGAGACAGTTACAATGTAACTTTTTCCATGTGTAGATCTGAATCTGCACTGCTGCTTCCTATATACACCTCATACTCCATTTTCTCTAATTCCATTTGTTCTGTTTTGGGATTATACCAGCAAAGTTCCTCTTTAGGACAATTTATTGTAACTTCCTTGCTTTCTCCTGGCTGTAAATTTACACGAGCAAAACCTCTTAACAATTTTACAGGTCTCTCTACAGATGAATTTTTGAATCCGACATACATTTGTACAACTTCATCCCCTGCCATTTTTCCTATATTTTTAACAGTACATTTAGCGATAACACTATCATCAGATGCATCAAACTTTGCATCACTAAAATCAAACTTAGTATAAGATAGTCCATATCCATATGGAGCAGATGGTTTTATGCCTTCCTTTTCTAACTTTGTATATCCATGATAGTAATCATACCATTGAGATGTTGTATCCCAATTTACTTGTGGAAGATCACTTTCTTTAAATGGAATTACATATGGTAGTTTTCCACTTGGATTAACATCTCCAAATATAATCTCTCCTATTGCAGTTCCGCCTTCCATACCTGGATAATATGCCATCATTATAGCTCCAACGCTTTCTTTCCACTCTTCCATCATTATCATATTTCCACCAATTAACACAGCTATAGAATTGGTATTAACAGGACCTACTTCCCGTATTAATTTAATTTCATTTTCATGAAGACCTAATGAGTTTTTTCTATCTCCACCTACTGCTCCTGTATAAGATTCAAATTCATCTTCTGATATATATTCACCTTCATCGTCATAGTTATATCCAACTACAAATATAACTGCATCTGCATCTTTAGCTAATTCTTTTGCATGTTCCAAATTTTCCCCATTATAATATACAACCTGCGCTTTAGGCGCTGCATTTGCAATTCCCTGTAATGGTGTTATAACGTAAGCTGGTCTTACCTGACTTGAACCGTGATCTCCGATTACTTCCTTATCTCCTAACTTTCCTAACACAACAACTTTTTTTACTTTATCTTTGCTTAATGGCAATACATTATTTTCATTCTTAATTAATGTAATCCCCTCTCTTGCTGCCTGAAGTGCAAGTTTAATATGATCTTCACATCCAATTACGCTCTCATCATATTCATTTGAATAAGCATCTTCAAATGCTAGCAATGTACGCACGATACGTAATGCAGATTCATCAATTTTACTTTCTTTTACTTGTCCATTTTTTACTGCCTCTACTAATTTATCTCCAAAAAACTGAGTGCAGCACATTTCCATATCTTGTCCGCCATTAGCTGCTTCAACCGTATCTCTGACTCCCCAGATAAAGTCACTCATAACAAATCCATCAAAATCCCATTCCTTTTTCAATACCTGATTTAATAAGTAATCATGATGTCCACAATGAGTTCCTTTGTATAAGTTATAAGAACTCATAATAGCTGCTGCACCTGCATCAACACATTTCTTGAAATGAGGAAGAAATACTTCTCTTTCAGTACGTTTATCACATTCAACATTTACTTTAAATCTGGAAATTTCCATTTGGTTAAAGGCAAAATGTTTTACACATGCGATTACATTTTCGTCTTGTACACCTTTAACTAATGCTCGTCCCATTTCCCCTAAATGAAAAGATTCTTCACCGTAAGTTTCTTGGCTTCTTCCCCAGCCTGGATTATATGGAAGGTTAATGCATACTCCTGCAAATAAGTTACCTTTATACCCATGAACTTCTTTACCTATAGCATTACCTATTTTTTCTTCTAATGCTGTATCAAATGTTGCACCTCTAAGCATTGATACTGGAAAACATGTGCTTTTTCCTGCACTACAAACTACACCTCTTGGGCCATCACAGAAAAGCATAGGAGGCACATTCTTCTTCTCTATTCCTCCTGCTGGATAAGGATAACTATTATAATGTTTTTGCTCATCAGCATCTCTCAAATCAGAGAGCATATCATTAAGAGTAACATTTCCACCCATTAAGGAAACCTTTTCTTCTAAAGTTAAAGAGTTAATTATTTCCTTTGCCTTTTCAGTATAAGATAATCTTTTTAATTTAGTACATTTCATTTTTACATATCTCCTTTACAATATTTTTCTAATAAATTAATAGATTCTTTAAAATCAAAACGCAAATAGCCTTGTACATTAGGATCCGCATTTAAACTTGCCCCACTTTTTCGGTATTCAGCAGGAGTCACACCTATTTCTTTTTTAAATGCTCTGTAAAAGGTACTTTCAGAATAAAAGCCACAATCATTTGTTATAAAGCTAATTGACTTATTTGAAAACTTAAGCATATATTTAGAAGCCTCTATTTTACTGCTAAGTACTAAATCTTTAGGAGATAATCCAATGTTTGCCTTTAAGAAACGATAAACTGATTTCTCGCACAAGCCTATAAATTTATATAGTTCATCTAATACTGTATCTTTTGTACAGTTTTTTTGGATAAAGTTTATTACCTGCATGAGCAATTCTGTGTTTTCTGTTTCTTTCAAATCTACAGCCTTTTGATGAATATCATATAATGTGAATTCAAATAAATCCGCTATTAACATATAAACTAAAGATTTTACCCGATAAGTGTTAAATATTTCATCATTCTGACTCTCAAGTCCAATTTTGGCAGCATTAGTAACGTATGCATCGTATCCGTTCTTAGGCTTTTTATCATTAAGCTTGCTGTTTAAGTAAAAATAATACGATCTATTATCATCTTTTGTATTTTTGAATAAATTCTCATTCATCTGAATAAATAAGCATAAATTATTTTCCTTAGTACGTTGTAATTCATGTACTGCTTTTGAATTTAATAACACAATATCCCCTGCTTCCAAAATCGTTATCTTAGGACTTGCATTTACTATTAAAGATCCTTTCAAAACTAGAATTAATTCATAATCATAATGCCAATGAAAACTAGAATGTTCAATTGATGTTACGAACACCTTTGCTGGATATTTCTCTTCATGCTCAATTGTTTCAAAAATATATGAACTCATATTTCCTCCATTTCATGATACACTATAATCATCCTGTAAATATTTACATTGTAATTATAAATTATATCAAACTATATTTGTTATCATTTTTGTACAAATTCTATTTCATTTTCAGACTACTCATATTATAACTAAATCATATAAGATACATTAAATATTTTATATTATGTATAATTTATCTCTAAAGTCTCAAACCTAATACGTTAGAAATTTATGATAAAATATTATTGTACAAAAAAGAAATATTAAAATTTTAACGTAAGATGGAATTAGATCTTTATTAGAATCTATTAATATCAGAAGAGTATCGGCACTTATTTTTGCAGCAGGTGTTTTGGCATGCCACCTCTTAAAGATATTAAAGCTGCACAAAAAAATTACTCTCCAACTGACTTAGAAAGTTTTCTGAAAGGATTAAATAATTTTAAAAAGACTACCTAATTATAAAAACGCCCTTACTTAAATTCACATTAAGCGGGCGTTTAATATTATAATTTCAAAAAATATAATTGCCGGTACTACTTCTTTTGTTATCCAATCTGTGCCATCCATAGATAATGGTACAAAATCTTTTGGT
>NZ_LZZL01000103.1:0-16679 GCF_002006495.1 Clostridium sp. BL-8 | reverse complement strand
AAGGAGATTATTCAGTATTTATAAATGATAATGGAACAGCTAAGAAAACAAAGGTGACTATTGGTGAAACTGATGACAATAATGTAGAAATAACAGCTGGCATAAACGATGGAGATCAAATAATCACTTCAAATACAAGTACTCTGCAAGATGGTAATGAAGTAGATGCAGTGGTTAAACAAGACAGTGATACAACAGATAGTACATCTGATAAACAAGATGGCGGTGCCGATGACACAGCTTCTAAATAGGGGGGATGACAAATGAATATTGCAAATATTAGTATTAAAAGACCTGTATTTATTTCAGTTATAATGATAGTCCTCACTATTTTAGGGTATGTATGTTATGGAAAACTAGCACTTAATGACATGCCAAATGCTGATTTACCGTATGTTTCTGTTTCAGTTACAGAAGTTGGAGCATCACCTGAATCAATTGAAACTAATATAACTAAACAAGTAGAAGATGCAGTGCAGCAAATATCAGGAGTTCAAAATATAACTTCGACTGTAACTGAAGGGTCTTCAAGAACGACTATAGAATTTGATTTAAGTACAGATGGAGAGGTGGCAGCGCAACAAGTTAGAGATAAAGTTTCTCAAATTGCTGCAAAGTTGCCAAGTGATGCTAACACACCAGTTATTTCAAAATTTGATATGTCAGCAACATCAATTTTATCTATAGCTGTTTATGGTTTAGATGATAATAAAGAAATGTCTGATTTTGTAGACAATACACTAGAGAAAAGGCTATATACAGTATCTGGAGTAGGAGCAATAAATGTATCTGGTGAGGATACAAGAGAGATTCATATAAAACTAGATAATAGTAAGTTATTACAATATGGGCTTACATCAAGTTCTGTAGTAAGCAGCATTCAAAAGGATAATGTTGATCAATCTGGAGGTAAGGTTACAGATGGAAATGATCAAATTTCAATTACAACAACTAGTAAAATACAGAAAGTAGATGACTTTAAGAATATTTTAGTATCCAATAAAAATGGCACAGAAATTAGAGTAAAGGATATTGCGACAGTTGAAGATGGAGTTGTTGAAAGAACAAGTAATGCTTATTACCAAGGAAACCCAGCAATTGGTGTTGATATAGTAAAGCAATCTGGTTCAAATACTGTTGAAGTGGCAAAAGATGCTAAGGCAGTATTAGAGCAGCTTAACGCATCATTACCTAAGGGAATGCACGTTGATATTGTTAGTGATAATTCTACATCCATACAAGATACGGTAAATGATGTTATGAATACAATAATAGAGGGATGTATATTAGCTGTTATCATTGTATTCTTGTTCTTAAATGAATGGGAAAGTACGCTTATAAGTGCATCTTCTCTTCCAATTTCAATCATAACTACTTTTATCTGCATGAAAGAAATGAATTTTTCATTAAACACAATGTCCTTAATGGCGATGTCACTGGCAGTAGGGCTTCTAATTGATGATGCGATAGTTGTTATAGAAAACATTGTACGTCATTTGCATATGGGAAAAGGCCCTATAGAAGCAGCAAGAGATGCTACAGCTGAAATTGGATTTGCAGTAATAGCAACAACTTCAGCAGTTATTGCAGTATTCTTTCCTTTAGCAGTAATAGAAGGAATACTTGGAAAGTACTTTATTGAATTTTCACTTACAATTGTTTTTAGTATGGCAGTTTCGTTATTTGTGTCCTTTACGCTTGTACCTATGATGTCATCTAAAATGCTTAGGGCAGGAAAAAAAGAAAGTAAGACTATTATTGGAAAATTCTTTAGAGGATTTAATAATAAATTTGATGCTTTAGCTGAGAAGTATTCACATTTTTTAGCTATTCTTCTTCACAAAAGATTAATAGTTTTATGTATCTGCTTAGCTATGTTTGTAGGAAGTCTTGGCCTTATCAAATCTTTAGGATTTGCAATGATGCCTTCAACCGATCAAGGACAAATAACCGTTAGTGCAAATTTTGATTCAGGAATAACTTTAGATAACGCATCTCAAGAAACTAAGCAGCTTGAAGCAATTATTAAAAAGAATCCAGAAGTGCAATATATGTATTCTACAGTAACAAATAGCAGTGCATCAATTAAAATTACGCTTATAGATAAGGCTAAGCGTAAGGATAGTTCAAGAGATGTGGCTGAAAAACTTAGAGGTGATTTTAATGGACTCTCAGGAATGTCACTTACAGTATCAGCTGCATCTATGGGAGGCGGAGGAGGAAGAGCCTCTAAAGATGTTAGTTTTGAACTTGTAGGAGATGATAGAGCAAAAGTTGAAGCTTTTGCAGAAAAAATGAAAGCAGAGATGGCTAAGGATCCACAGGCAAGTGATGTAGGTACGAATTCTAATTCGGGTTCACCAGAAGTTAAGATTGCTGTAGATCGTGATAAGGCAGCAGATTTAGGGGTTAATCCTTCAGATGTTGCTAATACTTTGACAACATTGTTTAATGGTACAACAGCAACTAGATATGATAATGGAACAGATAGATATGATGTTAAGGTATTATTGCAGGATAGTCAGCGTAAAAATCTTAATGATCTTGATGAAATTTATGTTTCAAATTCAAGTAATAAGATGATTCCTATAAGCCAGGTAACTAAAAAAGTAATAGGGACAACTTCTTCAACATTGCAAAGATATAATAAACAGGCTCAAGTTGAACTTTCTGCAAATGTTAAAGGTACAGCTACAGGTACTTTCCAAAATACTTATGAGAGTAAGATTAAAAGTGAATTGCCACCAGGAGTTTCGTTATCAATTGGAGGATCAAATGGAACTATGCAAAAGAGTATGGTGAGCATGGAACAAAATTCAGTTTTATCAATTCTTTTATTATACTTAGTTATGGCAGCGCAGTTTGAGAGTTTTGTTGATCCAATAGCTATAATGTTTGCTTTGCCGCTTGCAATGATTGGAGCAATAATAGGATTATTTATTGGAGGAAGTCAATTAAGTATGGTAGCTTTAATAGGTATAATAATGCTTATGGGACTTGTTGCTAAAAACGGTATTTTACTTATTGATGCTGCAAAGGAAAGAATTAAACAAGGCATGCCGCGAAATGAAGCTTTGGTACAGGCTGGTCTTGTAAGATTACGTCCGATAATTATGACTACTCTAGCTATGATATTTGGTATGATTCCTACAGTATTAGCTACAGGATCAGGTACTGAAATGCGTAAGCCGATGGCAGAAGCAATAATTGGTGGATTAATTACGTCAACAATATTAACATTGTTTGTAGTACCAATCATGTACACATTACTTGACGGTTTAAAGAGAAGATTTAGAAAAGTTGTTCGCAGAAAGTCATCAAAAGCTGAAATAGAGTCAACAGATTTAAATTTGTAAGCTCATAAATGATAATTGATGATATACAATTATCAATGAATGAAGGAAGAAAAGCCTACGGGCTTTTCTTAAAAATATTATTAAAGATATTCCGAAAGAATATCTTCCTTAATTGAGTATTATAAATTATTAATTGATTTTCCGAAATTGTATATTGTTAATTAATTTTCCAATTACTGATTTATTGAAATTTAATTATTAACAATGTAGAATATAATTACGTAAATACTAAAGAAATAGTATTTATGTGAATTCAAAGTCTAATTAGAAAATACAAAGTAGATTGAAAATATCAACTAATCAAGTAAATTTATATTAAAAAATTAATAAAGAGGAGATTAAACATGAGAAAAAATATAAATAAAATAATCGCATTTGCAATAGGTGTAAGTGTTATGAGTGGAAGCATTATACCAGTATTTGCAGCAGATTCTACAACAAATGCATCTACTACTACAACTACGGCTTCAAATGCAGCAAGTACAACAACTGCAAATTCAAATGTTCTTACTTTAGATGATGCTATAAAGTCAACAATAAGCATGAGTAATACATTGGCTCTTGATGAACAAAACATAGCTTATCAAGATAAAGAAAATGATATAACTAAAAAGTCAGATGACTTTAATGATGTTAATGATGATAAGGAAAAGTATGATGACAATACTGCTGATACTAAATTAGATCAATTAAAACAACAAAGAGACTTTGATGAAGATTCATTAACTCAAAAAGTAACTGATCAATATAATAGTATTGTTACGCAACAAATGCAAATAGATATGGCAACTAAAAATTTAGCTGTTGAAAATAAAAAACTTCAAGATGCAAAATTAAAGCAAAGTTTAGGAATTCAAACATCAATTGATGTACAAACCTCTGAACTTCAAATACAAAAGGATCAAAACAGTTTAACTACAGCTCAAAATAAATTAAAAGATGCTGAATATTCATTTAAGGTATTAACTGGCAAGGATGTAACTCAATATACCCTAGATAAAGATATTAAATTTGAACCATTTAAAATTGATGGGGACGTAGATACTTATTTAGATAATGTTATTGAATCACAATTAAGTTATAAAGAAGAACTGCTTAAGATTAGTAAAGATTATTATAATGATAAAGACTATGAGTCAGACAATGGACTAACTACTGATGATTTAGATACTGCAGAGACAGCGGCAAAAGATGCTGTTAAACCTACATTGGCAGATGGCGCAACTTTAGAAGAGTATGAACAATATCAGAATGATCTAGCTAAGTATAATGGTGCTATAAGCAATTATACAGGAATTTTATCAAAAAGACTAACATATTTAACTACTAAACTAGGTAATTACCAAAGTGATGTTACTATAACTAATACAAAAAAACAACTTAAAGATCAATTAAGATCATATTATACAAATCTTCAAACTTATGAAGCTAGTGTTAATTACTGTAAGAATGAAGTACAATTGTACAATGAACAACTTAGTAATGCAAAACTTAAGTATGATTTAGGAATAATGACAGAATCAGATTATAATGCTCAAGTTGTAAGCACTTTACAAGCGCAAATTGATTTGAGAAATGCAATTGTTGCTTATAATCAAAATAAACAGTATATCCAAAAACCTTGGAGTGCAGCTTACTCATCTTCACTATACTAATTATATCTTAAGAGTATAGAAATGGGCGTAAATAAGGAGGAAAACAATGCATAAAAATATAAAAAAAATAATTGCATTAACCCTTGTAATTGGAGCAATTTCATTTATAGGGACAAGCAATAATTTTATAACTGGAACCATTAATGCTTATGCATCAACATATTCTGGTGCAGGGAATGGAGAGTTAAGTTCCTTGACTTTATCAAGAAGTACTGGAAGTGAAATTGAATTACGTGATAGTTATTATGGAAATGAGACTTCACTATCTTCAAAAAGTGACTATTATATAGAACTTACAGGTGCTGATGGATTTCAAATAGCAGCAGATGTTAAAGGTGACGGGTATGTAGTTAAGCAATTCACTTCAGCTGATAAAACAGAACAAGGAGAAGATGTTGGACAATATATAAATGTTGATTCAGATACAGAGGATGTCTATTTAAGAACATATAGAAGTGAAGATGATTATAGAGATGCTTATGATGATGACGATGTAACTAAGTGTGCACATACTTATATAATTCATGTAAGAAAAGAAAGTGCAATTTCTTCTGATGAAGAACTAGACAAAAATTATGCAAATCTAGACAGCATTTATTTGAGTAATGGAAACATTGATTTTTCAAAGGACCAATATTCTTACAATACAAATGTTGATGACAATGTTCAGCAGATTGTTGTTAGGGCAACTCCTGAAAATGACGATGATATAGTTGAAATTAATGGTCAATCTGTAGAACAAAAGGATAACTTTGAAAAAACAATAAGTTTGAGTGAAGGTAATAATGCGATAAAAATATATGTTGAGAACGATGATGATAACGAAACTTATACATTAAATGTATATAGGGGAAAAACATCAGCTTCAACTCAAACAAGTACAAGTGTAACATCTGTTGGAAATAACGTAGGAAAATATAATTCATGGCAAAATATTGGCGGTAAGATGCAATATTTAGATGGAACTGGAGATCCATTAAAAAGTCAATGGTGGTTTGATGCAAATACTGGAAAGAAGTATTATTTAGATAAGGACGGATATGCAGTAACTGGATGGCTTTATGTTGATAACAATTGGTACTATTTTGCTTCAGATGGAGAGATGAAAACTGGCTGGCTGTACTTAGATGGAAGCTGGTATTACTTAAACAAAAGTGGTGTTATGAGGACTGGATGGTTCCAAGACACTAATGGCACATGGTATTATTTAGATTCAACAGGAAAACTAACTCAATCTTAAAACAAATATAAATACGTTATGGAGAGTATCTAAATTGGAGATCCAATTTGGATACTCTTTTTCAAAGTGAGCAAAATAATTAATCAGGAAATAATTTTAATGCTAAATTATTATTTTGTGCTATAATTTATAAAATATAAATTAATAGAGAGGATGATGTAAGTGAAGATTACATATATTGAACATAGTTGTTTTTCAGTGGAGCTGGATAATGTGATTTTGATATTTGATTATTTTAAAGGACAGCTTCCGGTTTTTGATGAGAAAAAAACAATTTATGTATTTTCAAGTCATAATCATCAAGATCATTTTAACATGTCAATTTTTCAGTTATTAAAAAAATATCCTAATGTTAAGTACGTATTATCAAGAGATATTAAGCGTAAATTTGGGCGTACATTTTTTAATACTAATGGGGTTGAAGCTAACACATATGAAAAAATTGAGTTTATTGGCAGCAATGAAATTCTTGAAACGTCAGATTTAAAAATAGAAACTTTAAAGTCAACAGATGAAGGCGTTGCATTTATTGTTACCGCAGATGGCAAAAGTATTTATCATGCTGGAGATCTTCACTTATGGTACTGGAATCATAAGGATGAAGAGAGTCACAAAAATAATATAGGGCAGTATGAAAAAGAGATAGCAAAAATAAAGAATAGACATTTTGATGCTGCCTTTGTGGTTTTAGATCCTAGACTAGAGGATAAATTCCATTTGGGGCTTGATTATTTTATGAAGAACACTGATACAGATGAAATATATCCAATGCATTTTTGGGGCGATAAATCTGTAATTGAACGATTAAAGAATATGGATTGTTCAGAAGCATATCGCCATAAAATAATTTCTTTGTAAATTTATATAGATATTCAATTTTGAATTTAGACTTATGTGGTAGTGTATCGAAATCATATACATTTTTATTCCACAGGATTTGTGAAATTTTCGCCGGAAAGCTTTAGACAGTTATTAGTTATGAGTTAAGAGTTCAGGAAGAAAAGCCTATGGGCTTTTCGAAAATTAATTTTTTAGAGACTCCTATAAGGAATTTCATCCTTAACTCATAATTCATAGCTTTTAACTCATAACTGGTTAAGTTTTTTCTTAACTCATTAAAAATATAGATTGTAAGTTATAAGTATAGTTCATATATTGGATATGTATGGTTTATTTTCCTGATATATGAGTTCTTATTAATTCCGCAGGAGATAATATTTTGTTTATAGTTTCAACAGGTAAAATACCTTCTTCCAAAAGAATTTCTCTTATGGTTTTTCCAGTATTTAAAGCCTTTTTTGATATTAAGCTAGATTTATCATAGCCTAAATAAGGAACTAAAGCAGTCGCAGAAACCAAAGAATTCTCAAGATTTTCTAAACATCTATCCTCATCTATTTTAAGTTCATCTATACATTTTTCTTTAAAAATTATCACACCTCTATCAAGAAGCTCAAGAGATTCTAGTAAACATTCAGCTATAAGAGGAGTAAAGGCATTTAGTTCTAATTGCCCCATAGAGCTCGCCATAGTTATAGCACCATCATTAGAAATTACTCTCATGCTGACTTGTGCTACCATTTCGGGAATAACTGGATTTACTTTCCCAGGCATAATTGTTGAACCAGCCTGCATTTTTGGTAGAATAATTTCTCCTATCCCACCACGAGGCCCAGAGCCCAGCAGTCTTAAGTCGTTTGAAATTTTAAGGAGATTTACACTACAGGATTTTAGAAGCCCAGAAGTTTCTACAAATATATCGCAGTTCTGTGTAATGTCCATTGGATAATCAGATCTTGCAATACCAAAGCCAGTAAGATCTTGAATAATATCTGTAAGCAAAAATACATATTTGTTTGTAGCATTGAGGCCCGTTCCTATTGCAGTACCTCCAAGGTTAATTTGTCTTAATCTTTCTTCTACCTTATATATTCTCCATCTGTCTCTCTCTATTGCTTTAGAATATGCTCCAAAACTTTGACCTGCTGTCATTGGCAGTGCATCCATTAATTGAGTTCTCCCAAGTTTTATTATATCTGAAAATTCATTTTCCTTTATTTGAAGAGCTTCCTGCAAGTTTGATAAAGAATTGCTTAACTTTCTTATTAATCTAATTGCTGCAATTCTGAGAGCGGAAGGATAAACATCATTAGTTGATTGTGACATATTAACGTGGTTTAGAGGATGTACTAAATTATAATCTCCTTTAGTTCCATCTAATAGCTCTATAGCTCTGTTAGCAATAACTTCATTTACATTCATATTGGTAGAAGTACCAGCTCCACCTTGAAAGGCACTGATTTTAAACTCATCATCAAATTTTCCTTCTATGATTTCTTCGCTGGCATTTATTATTGCATCAGCTTTTTCAGGAGAAAGTAGTTTTAATTTTTTATGTGTCATGGCAGCAGCTTTTTTTATAAGAGCTATTTCTTTTATTAACTTTAAATTTACAGTTTTACTATTTAAATCAAAGTTTTCTAAAGCTCTTGCTGTATTTATTCCGCTGTAGGCAGAATCTTCTATTTCTTTTTCACCTAATAAGTCTTGTTCTATTCTATAATTCAAAATTAACACCCCTTTAATCAGTTTACAGTTCACAATTTAAAGTTAAGGAAAAAAAATCTTCGACTTTCCTTAAAATTGTTAAGTGTAAATTGTGCATTGCAATATATAAGTTCTAATTTAAATAACACATTTTACTAAAATATTAGTTTTAGAAATTTTGAAAAAATTTCATCATTCATTGACGACATTTCTAGTATTTCTGGATTGATAGCAGATCATCTATACTTCTATTCATATATTTATAAGAATCGTAAACCCCTTGATTGTAAAATTCCAATGATAATTTATCTATAAAAAAATCTAATATATTACCTGATGCTAAATCACCTAATTCTTCTCCACGTTCATTGTAAAAATATTCTTTTATTGAAGAAATCATATCAGCTCGTTGTTCCTTAGTTAAAGTAATTTTATCCTTGTTTTTCATTCAAAACCTCCATATTAACTTTTAATAAAATTCATTTGTATCTATTATAGCTCATATACTAGAATTATGTAGAGCCTAATTTAATTAATATTAAAAAATGAAAAATTAGATGAAGAATTACCTTTGCAATATGTATTAATATTTTATATTATAATAGAAGAAACCAATTAAAAATATTAAAGTAATACCCATATTTTTGGGGTACAATGTACTTATAAAATGCCATGACATGGGGCTTATAATACCTTGTAAATTCGATATTTAGAGGAGTAATAATATGAGTTTAAATACAACACCTTCTGGAGAAAGAGTACATATTGCTTTGTTTGGAATGACAAATGCAGGTAAATCAAGTATCATAAATGCACTTACAAATCAGGAAATTTCTATTGTTTCTGATGTAAGGGGGACAACTACTGATCCAGTTTATAAAGCGATAGAAATTCTTCCTATAGGAGCTTGCATGATAATTGATACAGCGGGTCTTGATGATGAAAGTGAATTAGGAGAATCAAGAAAAAAGAAAACTCTTGAAGTTTTAGCTAAGACAGATGTAGCTCTAGTAGTGGTAGATAGTACTAGAGGAATAATAGATAAGGACGAAGCTATAATAAGCCAGCTAAAAGAAAAGAAAATACCAGTAATATGTATTTTTAATAAGGCAGACCAAAAGAGTAGAACAAAAGAAGAAATAGATGAGATACAGAAAGAAATCGGCATACCTGTTATTTCTACATCTGCATTAAGTAAAGGCGGAATAGATGAACTTAAGCAAAAAATCATAAATATAATACCAGATGATGAGGATAAGTTTAAGTTAGTTGGAGATCTTATAAGTCCTGGGGATATAGTAGTTCTTGTTACACCTATTGATAAGGCAGCACCTAAAGGAAGACTTATTCTTCCACAACAGCAAACTATAAGGGATATAATAGAAAGTGATGCAATAGCTGTTGTAACTAAAGAACATGAATTAAGAGAAACACTTGAAAATTTAAAGAAAAAGCCTAAGCTTGTTATAACTGATTCACAAGTATTTTTAAAGGCATCAGCAGATACACCTAAGGATATAAAACTTACATCATTTTCAATATTGCAGGCAAGATATAAAGGGAATCTCATTGAGCTTGTAAAGGGTGCAAAAGCAATAGAAGCCTTAGAAGATGGCGATAGCGTATTGATTTCAGAAGGCTGCACTCATCATAAACAATGCGATGATATTGGAACAGTAAAAATTCCAAGATGGGTACGTCAAATGACTGGTAAGCAAATAAATTTTGAATACTCTTCAGGATCTTCTTTTACTGACGATATAAAAAAATATAAGTTAATCATTCATTGTGGTGGATGCATGTTAAACAGGGCAGCGATGCTTTCAAGGATTGATAACGCAGTTAAACACGAAATACCTATTGTAAATTATGGAGTACTTATTGGATATGTACAAGGAATTTTAGAAAGAGCACTTGAACCATTCCCATTAGCAAAAGAAATATATGATGGTGATTTTATTTAAATAATAGAGATATAGGTAAACTTTTAATTAAACAAATGAAGAAATAGTACTATTTAATGAGTGCAGTGGAGACAACTTTATGGATAAATTATTATTTGGAATATCTGGTTTGCCAATAGGAAATGGAACAAAAAAATTTAATTATGCAAGTGGAATTGATTATGTAAAATCAATAGGTCTAGATGCAATGGAACTTCTTTTTGTGAGAAATATAAATGTTACGGATAAGAATAAAGAGATAATATTAAAAACCAAGATAGACAATGATTTTTACTTATCTGCTCATGGATCTCATTATATAAATTTAAATGCTGATGAGACAGAAAAACAAAATCAATCAATTGAAAGAATAGCAAACGCAGCAGAAGGCTTATTAAAAGTTGAAGGCAGAAGCTTAATATTTCATCCGGGATTTTATTTAAAAGATTCAAAAGAAGAGACTTATAATACTATAAAAGAGAATTTGCGGAAACTTCCATACAAAGGTGTTGATTATAGACTTGAAACTACTGGAAAGGGAAGTCAATTTGGAACTCTTGAAGAATTAGTTTCTATTTGTAAGGAAGTAAAATCATGCAAGTTATGTATTGACTTTGCTCATATACATGCAAGAAATAACGGAAGTTTAAAAATGTATAATGATTTTGCAGAAATATTGCAATATATTTTTAAGGAATTAGGTAGAATAGCTTTAGACGATATGCATATTCATATGGGAGGAATAGATTATACTGAAAAAGGAGAAAAGAATCATCTTCCTTTATTAGACAGTGATTTTAATTATGTAGAATGCTTAAAGGCTTTAAAAGATTTTAATGTCAAAGGTTGCGTGATTTTAGAGGGACCTTTAGTGGAGAAAGATGCGTTATTGTTAAAAAATACTTATGAGAAATTATAGTTTGAATTTAAAATTAATCATGCTATTTGTTATAAAAGATGATATAATTAGTAAGTTCGATTGTAAAATAGATTTTTAAATATTTTCATAAATTTAAAGGTGAAATTTTCGTTGAGAATTGTGCTTTTAGGCACATGAAAATAGGCTGGCAAATGGAATTGTTATTTATTTGATTGTGCCCTATTTGACTGTTTGATTTTTGCTCATAGATGCGATGCACAACACGTATTTGTGAGCATTTTAAGTGCTTAGATTAATAAGTGGATTATAAAAATATAGATTTGTAGGGACTATTTTGAAGATATACTTAAAGATGTATTATTTTAAAGAATAAAAGATATTTTTTTACAAAAGATAAATTCGTTGAGATTTAAAAAATAGTATAGGTGTTATATAAGACAAATATAATAAGCATACTAAAAATTTTTTAAAGAAGGATAATGAGTGGTATGAAAAGAGTAAATGAAGCTTTTAGTGATTACGAATCTGGTGGGAAGATAAATACTGCCGTTATAGAAAATGTAGTTTTGAGAAAAAAGACTAAAATTTTAGAGATGGAAATCAGTTCAGATGATTATATTGATATAGAAGAAATTGAGAGCTTTAATAATTTTATAAAAGAAAAGTTTGAATTAAATGATTCTAGAATTACTATAAAATATAGTGATGGAGTCAGCATAAGGCCAATAGAAGAAGAACTCAAAAATATTGTGTTTTCTATGTCTAAAAAATATCCTGCTTTAAAGGCAGCAGCAAATAATAGTGAATATGAGATAGCAGGAAATACAATAAACTTTAATTTCAAAATTCCAGTATCAGGATTCTTAAAAGCAATGGAGTATGATAAAAAAATTAATAAGACTATAAAAAGTTTGTATGGCATGCAATATAATATAAACTTTATTGATAAAGTAAGCAGTGAAGAGATAGCAAAAATGCAAGAAGACAAACGTGCAAATGAAATTAAGGTGCTAAAAGAAATTAAAACTACTCAAGGTACAAATGCTCCTGCGGCTGAATCAGCTCCTAAAGCGCCTGAAAATAAACCAGAAATAAGGGTTGAGGGAGATAGTAAGAAGAATCCATTCTTGATTATGGGGAGAAATGCTAATATTAAGGAGCCTATAATAAAAATTAATGATATTACGCCAGATGAGGGAAGGATAGCCCTAGAGGGTGAAATATCTAACATTGAGGCAAAGGAATTAAGAAGCGGAAAGATGTTAATTTCCTTTGATTTATATGATGGATCAAACTCGATGACTTGCAAGATATTCTGTAAGCCAGGTGAATATGATGAAGTATTTTCTAGAATAAAAAAGGCAAAGGGGCTTAGACTTGCAGGAAATGCAGGTTATAGTAATTTCTCTCACGAAGTTGAACTTATTGCTAATACTGTAATTGAAACAGATGGAATTAAGAAAGCTAAGAGAATGGATAATGCAGAGGTGAAGAGGGTCGAACTTCACATGCATACGCAGATGAGCCAGATGGATGCTATGACTAGTGCTACTGATTTAATTAAGAGAGCCATGAGCTGGGGAATGAAATCTATTGCTATAACTGATCATGGAGTTGTGCAGTCCTTTCCAGAAGCCCATAAGCTACTTGGAAGAGATAATCCAGATATGAAGATAATATATGGAGTAGAAGCTTATTTAGCTCCTGATAAAAAACCATCTGTAACCAATATAAAAGGCCAGAGTATTGATACTACCTATTGTGTTCTTGACCTAGAAACTACAGGTTTTTCTCCAAAGACAGAGAAAATCACTGAAATAGGAATAATGAAGATTAAGGATGGAAAATTAATAGATAAATTTAGCACCTTTGTAAATCCTGAAAAATCAATTCCAATGAGAGTTGTAGAAGTTACTAACATAACGGATGAAATGGTGAGAGGCGCAGAAACTATAGATAAGGTATTTCCTAAAATGCTTGAATTTATTGAAGGAACTGTTTTAGTTGCCCATAATGCTGAATTTGATATTAACTTTTTAAAACATAATGCTAGAGTATTAGACCACGATTTTGATTTTACCTATGTAGATACATTGTCTTTAGCTCAAGATATTTTTCCAGAGTTTAAGTCTTATAAACTAGGTAGAATTGCAAAAAATCTTGGTATAAAGGTAGAAGTTGCCCATAGAGCTTTAGATGATGTTGATACCACTGTCAAGGTATTTAACATAATGCTTGAAAAGCTAAAGGAAAGAGGAGCAGAAACACTTGAAGATATAGAGGAATATGCTTCTGATGAAGAATCTAAGAAGGCAGCTTATAAAAAAGTTAAAACTTACCATGCAATAATTTTAGCTAAAGATTATGTTGGCTTAAAGAATTTATATAAACTGGTATCATATTCTCATTTAGATTATTTCTATAAAAAGCCACGTATATTAAAGAGTATGTTTAAAAAATATTCTGAAGGCTTAATAATTGGAAGTGCCTGCAGTGAAGGGGAGCTATATCAGTCAATATTACTAGGAAAATCTGAAGAGGAAATAGAGAATATTGCAAAGTTCTATGATTATTTAGAAATTCAGCCTCTAGGGAATAACGATTATTTAGTGAGACAGGAGCAGGTACCAAACAAAGAATATCTAAAAGAGATTAATAAAAAGATTATAAGACTTGCAGAAAAATTAAATAAACCTGTAGTAGGAACAGGAGACGTTCATTTTATGGATCCTGAAGATGAAATATACAGACGTATATTAGAAGCAGGGCAAGGCTTTAAGGATGCTGATGATCAAGCTCCATTATATTTACGAACTACTGAGGAGATGCTTAAAGAATTTGATTACTTGGGAGCAGAAAAGGCATATGAAGTTGTAGTCACAAACACTAATAAGGTAGCAGATATGTGTGAGCAGATAAGCCCGATATCTCCAGAAAAATGTCCACCACACATAGAAGGGTGCGAACAGACTATTAAAGATATAGCCTATGAAAAGGCTCATGAATTATATGGAGATCCTCTTCCAGAGATAGTTCAAGCAAGGCTAGATAAAGAACTTGATTCTATTATAAAAAATGGATTTTCCGTAATGTATATAATAGCTCAGAAACTGGTGTGGAAATCAAATGAAGATGGATACTTAGTTGGTTCCAGAGGGTCAGTTGGTTCATCTTTTGTAGCTAATATGACAGGTATAACAGAGGTAAATGCACTTCCGCCACATTACAGGTGCCCTAAGTGTAAGCATTCTGATTTTAATGATTATGGTGTTTTAAATGGTTTTGACTTACCTGATAAAGTATGCCCTGTATGTGGAGAAAATCTACATAAGGATGGTATAGATATACCATTTGAAACTTTCTTAGGCTTTAATGGAGATAAAGAGCCTGATATAGATTTAAATTTCTCAGGAGAATATCAGGCAAAAGCTCACAGATACACAGAAGTTATTTTCGGTAAAGGCACAACCTTTAAGGCTGGTACAATAGGTACTATAGCAGAAAAAACAGCTTTTGGTTATGTGAAAAAATATTATGAGGAAAAGAACCTTCCTATAAATAAAGCTGAAACAATGAGAATTTCAGTAGGCTGTACTGGTATAAAGAGAACTACAGGTCAGCATCCAGGAGGAATTATAGTTGTACCAAAGGGACGTGAAATATTTGAATTTTGCCCTGTGCAGCATCCAGCTGATGATCCTAATTCAGATATTATAACAACGCATTTTGATTATCACTCCATTGACCAGAATCTTTTAAAGCTTGATATATTAGGGCATGATGATCCGACAGTCATAAGGATGCTTCAAGATATAACTGGAGTTAATCCACATGAAATACCTATGGATGATAAGGAAACTATGTCGTTATTCTTCTCTACAGAGGCTCTTTCAGTAACTCCACAGCAGATAAACTCAGAGGTAGGAACCTTTGGAATTCCTGAGTTTGGTACTAAGTTTGTTAGGGGAATGCTTGTAGATACAAAACCAAGAACTTTTGCAGACTTACTATGTATATCAGGGCTTTCTCATGGTACTGATGTTTGGCTTGGAAATGCTAAGGACTTAATTGATAGTGGTGTGATTACCAGCATAAGTGATGCGGTGTGTACAAGAGATGATATTATGGTTTATCTTATTAAAAAAGGATTGCCTCCAAATACTGCCTTTAAGATAATGGAAACTGTACGTAAAGGAAAAGCCTTAAAGGAACCTAAATGGGGAGAGTATGAAGCGTTAATGAGAGAACATGAGGTGCCAGAATGGTATATAGATTCTTGTAAAAAGATAAAATACATGTTCCCTAAAGCCCATGCAGCAGCTTATGTAATGATGGCCTTTAGAATAGCCTGGTTTAAGGTGCATATACCACAGGCATATTATGCAACATACTTTAGTATTAGAGCAAAAGCTTTCGATGCAGAGTTCATGATATTTGGAAAAGAAAAGGTTAAGGCCAAAATGCAGGAAATTCAGGCTCTTGGAAATGATGCAGCTCCTAAGGATAAGGATATGTATGATGACTTAGAGATAGTTCTAGAAATGTATGAAAGAGGCTTTAAGTTCCTTCCAATTGATTTATATAAGTCTCATGCTACAAAATTTCAAGTTGAGGAAGATGGTATAAGACCTCCAATTAACAGTATAGCTGGTATGGGAAATGTGGCAGCTGAAGGTATAGCAAATGCTGCTATGGAAAAGGAATTTAACTCTATAGAAGATGTAAGAAAGCGTTCGAAGATTGGAAATGCTGCAATAGAACTTCTTAAGAAGTTTGACTGCTTAAAAGGACTTCCAGAAAGTGATCAAATGTGCTTTTTTGATGCGGTATAATTGCTAACAGGGAATTGTGATTTCTGTTTCATAAAGGTTTTAAAAATTATATATAGCATAATATAAAACAAGGCTTATATCGCTATTGATTAATTAGAGATATAAGCTTTGCTATTTAATAATTCTTATATAGAGGGATACGCTTCGTATAAATTTAACAAATAGTGCAAGACTAAAGTCATTAATCAAGAATTTAGTATTGCAATCAAGAAGTTACTTTTTCATT
>NZ_LZZL01000102.1:0-15755 GCF_002006495.1 Clostridium sp. BL-8 | reverse complement strand
TGGAATAAAAATGTATGTGATTTCGGTAAGCTACCACATAAGTTTAATTTTAAAGCTGGATATCTATATATTTATGAGCATAGGATAAAGTTTGGAGTGAATAATTATGAGTTATATTGAAAAGGGCACCAGAGAATTTCGCTTAACTAGTATGGCGTTATTTGCTGGTGGCTTTAATACTTTTGCGATTATGTATAGTACGCAGCCGCTTATGCCATTTTTATCTAAAGAATTTGGGATATCCCCTACGGTTGCAAGTTTATCATTATCAGTTACTACTTGTACTTTAGCAATAAGCATGTTGCTTTTTGGCTCAATATCAGAGGTACTTGGACGTAAGCCAATTATGTGCTTTTCTATTTTTGCCACATCAATACTTGCAGTATTATCTGCTTTTGCTCCTAATTTCAGCAGCTTACTTATTATAAGGTGCCTGCAGGGATTTGTTTTGGCTGGATTACCGGCTATAGCTATGGCTTATATAAGTGAAGAAGTTGATAAATCAAGTTTGGGAATGGTAATGGGTTTATATATAAGCGGTAATTCTATTGGAGGAATGAGTGGACGTATTATAATAGGTGTTATTACTGACTTCTTCAACTGGAGATTGGCTTTAGGCTGTATTGGCCTTCTTGGACTTGTGGCTAGTTTTTTATTTTGGGCTAAGTTGCCTAAATCAAGGCACTTTGAAGCAAGAGCTTTTGAAATTAAAAAGCTTATAAAGTCTAGTGGTAATCATTTAAAGAATCCTAAATTACTTTGTTTATACTGTATTGGATTTTTAATTATGGGAAGCTTTGTATCATTATATAACTACATTGGTTATCAATTAGTTGAGCCTCCGTATAACTTAAGTCAGACTCTAGTTAGTTTTATTTTTGTAATATATATTGTAGGAACTTTCAGCTCTACATTTATGGGGCGTTTGGCAGATAAATATGGACAATATAAAATTTTGTGTGTTTCACTATTTATAATGTTACTTGGTATATGCATAACTTTAAATGGAAGTTTATTTTTGAAAATTATAGGAATAGCAGCCTTAACCTTTGGTTTTTTTGCAAGCCATTCAATTGCCAGCAGTTGGATAGGGAAAATATCAATCCACGATAAAGCACAGTCATCGTCGCTATATTTATTGTTTTACTATGTTGGATCTAGTATAGGTGGTACTGCCGGGGGGAGATTTTGGTCTTCATATGGCTGGAGCGGAGTAGTAGGAATGATTTCAGCATTTCTAATAGCCGCACTCATAATTCTATTTGTCTTGTCAGCAATTATAAAGCATACAGACTATAATAAGATAAAGGCACATGGATTAAAAGTATAAATAATAAAATATATATGAAGAACCCATGAAAATTCAAAATTTGGATTTTTATGGGTTGTTTAATATAAAAAATATAGACAGGTAAATTTTAGCATGATATAATAAATGTACTTAAACGTTTACTGAAAAGAGGAACATACTATGGATACTAAAATTACTCGACCAACAATTAAAGATGTCGCGCGTCAAGCCAATGTTTCTGTAGCTACAGTTTCTAGAATTATAAATAATTTAGATGGATATTCTGAAGAAACACGTAAGAAAGTAAATAAAGTTATGGAAGAGCTTGGATACCAAAGAAATGCTATTGCAAGAAATCTAAAAATTAAAGAAACTCGTACTATTGGAGTGTTACGCCCTAAAATAAGTACTACATATTATGTAGAGATTTTAAATGGAATAGAAGATTTTGCACAAGTTAATAATTATAGTGTTATAATCTGTAATGCCGGAGATAATTGGGACAGGATGTCAGAATATCTTAGGGTACTATCAGAAAGACAAGTAGATGGGCTAATTGTCTGCAGTATACCACCTGAAGAGAATTTGTGTAAACAAATAATAGACTCCAACATTCCAACTGTTTTAGTTTCGGCATTATCATATCGATATTCATTACCATATGTTAAGGTTGATGATTATCAGGCGGCTTACTCGGCAACATGTTATTTAATTGAAAATGGCCACAAAGAAATAGCTATAATAGCAGGACCTAGTGAAGATCCTATAGCAGGAACTCCACGTTTAAATGGATTTTTACAAGCATTAAAAGATCATAAAATTTCTGTAAATGATAAACTCATTAAGAAGAAGGGGTTTGGCTTTATGGATGGAGTTGAAGGTATGGAGGAACTCTTTAAGGACAATGAAAAATTCACAGCAGTTTTTGCAGTTTCTGATGATTGTGCAGTTGGTGCATTATCGGTAGCACATAAAAGAGGACTCAAAGTACCATATGATATATCTATAATAGGCTATGATAATACAAATATAGCTGAGATGTCATACCCGCCTTTAACAACAGTAGCACAGCCCTTATATAATATGGGAGAAAAATCTGTTGAAATGTTAATTAAAAGAATTTCTTCTAATGAAAAAGTTGAAAGTATAATAATGCCTTTTGAAATTATAGAAAGAGAAACAGTAAGAAAAATAGAATAAGAAGCTATCATAAGAGACTAGGATATTTTATTAATAATATTAGGATAAAAAATCATAAAAATATATTACAAGTTTATGTTTATAATTTTAGTTTAAGGACTTGTGATATAATTTTTAAATTCAACGTAAACGATTAAGTTAAATTTAAGAAAAAAGCTATTAAACTATAAATTTTAGATTGTTATATCTGAAAATTATATAGTTAATATAACAATTAGACTTAGGTAATCGTATACTTAAAGTTATAAAATAGGAGGAAGAGAAATGAATAAAAAATTAAAGTTATTAGTATCAATTTCTATTAGTACAATACTTGGATTTTCATTGTTAGCAGGATGTGGAGGGAAAACAGATACTGCTGAAAATGGAAAAGTAAAATTGGAATTATTTTCGACCAAGCCAGAAAACAAAACAATATTGCAGTCATTGGCAAGTGAATTTCAAGAGAAAAATCCTAATATCGAAATTTCAATTAATTCACCTGCAAATGCTGGTACTGTTTTAAAAACAAGACTTGCAAAAAATGATATGCCTGATTTAGTAGCTATAGGTGCAGATGTAAACTATGGAGCGCTAGTAGATGCAAATGCTCTTGAGGATCTTACTAATAATAGCGTTATTGAAAATATACAAAAGCCATATTTAGATATGCTTCATGGCATAGCAAGTAATGATAATGGAAAAATATATGGAGTTCCATATGCAACAAATGCTGATGGTGTTTTATACAATAAGGATATATTTTCAAAGCTTGGATTACAAATTCCTAAAACATGGGATGAATTTATGCAGGTGTCTAAAAAAATTAAAGATTCCGGTCAACTACCATTATATTTAACACTTAAGGATGCATGGACTGGAATGTGTTTTTGGAATGTTATAGCTAGTGATTTGGAACCTGACAATTTTTTAGCTGATAAAAAAGCAGGGAAAACAACTTTTGAAGCTACCCATGGAGAAATAGTGGACAAGATGGAGACCATAGGAACTCTTGGGCAAGACGATATATTGGGAGTTTCCTATAATGATGGTAATGCAGCTTTTGCACAAGGTAAATCAGCAATGTATTTACAAGGTAACTGGGCTATTAGTGAAATAAAAAAAGCAAATCCTAATATTAATATAGGTATGTTCCCATTACCTGCAAGTAACGATTCATCTAAAAATAATATAGTGTCTGGTATAGATGTGTTATTTGGAATAACAAGTAAGTCAAAACATTCTGATGAAGCAAAAAAATTCATAGAATTCATGACTGAAAAAGAAAATGCTCAAAAATATATAAAAGATCAATTTGCCTTCTCAGCTGTTAAAGATGTGGTACAAGATGATGAGAGTGTAGCAGATGTACAAGAAAGCTTTAAAAATGGGAAAATTGGTGCTTTCCCTGATCACTACTATCCAAGCTCCTTTGATGCAGCCAGTTTAGTTCAAGGGTTTTATAGTAAAAAAGATAAAGCTGAATTCTTAAAACAACTTGATACTGAGTATGATAAAGCAAATAGTAAGCAATAAATAAGAGAAGAAAGAAAAAGTATAGGAATGTCTTAAAATTATAATTCATGCTTAATGTTTCAATTAATTGATTTTAGGACAGCCTATGCTGAATTTTAAGAATAATTATTTATAATTATGAACAATAATAGGAGGCTGAAAATTTTGAAAAAGAAAAGAGCTTTTTATATTATGACAATACCGGCAGTTTTGCTATTCTTTGTATTTCATACATTATCTCTCTTAGAAGGTGTATTCTATAGTTTTACTAATTCAAAAGGTTATGGAAATTGGAATTTTGTTGGTTTGAAGAATTACATTGCAGTATTTCAAGATATCAATGTAATGCATGCCTATATTTTTACTTTCAAATTTGCAATTATTACTACAATTATCGTGAATATACTAAGTCTTTTAATTGCCGTAGGTTTAAATTCAAAAATCAAATTTCAAAATACTTTAAAGTCTATATATTTTATTCCTAATATACTAGGAACTTTAATAGTAGCATTTATATTTAATTTTGTATTTGCGCATGTGATCCCGAATATTGGAGAAACGATGAATATCACTGCACTTAGTAAAAATATTTTAGGTGATGAAAAGCTTGCGTGGCTTGGAATAGTATTTGTAGCAGCATGGCAATCTATAGCATTTAATACAATTATATATTTATCCGGACTTCAGACAATTGATACAGATGTTTATGAAGCCTGTGATATTGACGGTGCTGGCTCATGGCAAAGATTTAAAAGTATAACATTCCCCTTAATAGCCCCCTTCTTTACTATAAACATGGTTTTGTGTATGAAAGGATTTTTAATGGTATTTGACCAGGTTGTAGCTATGACAGAAGGAGGACCAGGAACTGTTACTCAATCAATATCCTATGTCATTTATAATGGAGGATTTAACCAAGGAAGTTTCGCGTATCAATCTGCAAATGCTGTTATTTACTTTATTGTAATTGTAGCAATATCATTATTCCAGCTTAGAGTCCTTGAAAAGAGGGAGGAAAAGGTACTATGAAAAGAAACAAGAACAATTGGATAGTAACTATATTGATGATAGCAGGAGCGGTAATAACTATAATATTTCCACTGTATCTTACAATATTAATAGCTATAAAATCACCACAAGATATGGTGCCAAGTGCTTTATCCTTTCCTAAATCATTTCGTTTTGAAAATTTTACAGATGCCATTGAAATGACAAATTTCTTTTCTGCTTTAAAAAATAGTTTAGTAATAACAATTTCTGTATTAATTCTTACTATACTTTCAAATTCTTTAGTGTCATATGCTATAGCTAGAAATAGAAAGAAAAAGTTTTTTAATGCTCTTTACTATTATTTTTTAAGTGCTATGTTTGTACCATTTCCAATAATTATGTTACCTCTTGTAAAGCAGGTAAATATGTTAAACATGGACAATATTATAGGAATAATATGCTTATATGTTGTCTTTGGATTGCCCTTTAATATATTCTTATACTCCGGTTATATTAAATCAATTCCAGTTTCACTTGAAGAAGCAGCAACAATAGATGGAGCATCTACATTTCAAGTATTCTGGAAGATTATTTTTCCTTTATTAAAGCCTATTAACGCTACAGTTGCGATTACAACTTGCTTGTGGACATGGAATGATTTTATGCTTCCACTTGTAATATTAGGTAAGCCAGAGATGGCTACATTGCCTTTAGTTCAATATGTATTCCAATCTCAATTTGCTACAAATTATAATTTAGCTTTTGCATCGTATTTATTAGCGTTATTACCAATATTTATAGTATATATATTTGCACAAAAATGGATAAGAAATGGAATTGTAACAGGAGCAGTTAAGTAATTAGAAAAATAAATAATAATGAAAAGGAGAAAAAATCGTGGAGAAAAAGTGGTGGAAGGAAAGTGTAGTTTATCAAATATATCCAAGGAGCTTTTATGATTCTAATGGAGATGGAATTGGAGACTTAAGAGGAATTATAAATAAGTTAGATTATCTAAAAGAGTTAGGAATTGATGTAATATGGCTATCGCCAGTATATAAGTCACCTAATGATGACAATGGGTATGATATAAGTGATTATGAAGATATAATGAATGAATTTGGAACAATGAAAGATATGGAGGAGCTTATTAAAGAAGGTAAAAAGAGAGGAATAAAAATTCTTATGGATTTGGTTGTTAATCATACTTCGGATGAACATACGTGGTTTATTGAAGCTAAAAAATCAAAGGATAATCCTTACAGGAATTTTTACATATGGAGAGATCCGGTAAAGGGTGAGGAACCTAATGATTTAAAGTCAACATTTAGCGGCAGTGCGTGGAAATATGATGAAGTTTCAGGACAATATTATTTGCACTTGTTTAGCAAAAAGCAGCCTGATTTAAATTGGGAAAATGCGGAAATGAGGAATAAAATTTATGATATGATGAATTTTTGGATTGATAAAGGTATAGGCGGATTCAGAATGGATGTTATCGAACTTATAGGTAAAATTCCAGATAAAAAGATAAAGGAGAATGGCCCTAAACTGCATGAATACATTAAAGAAATGAATAAGAAAACTTTTGGAGGAAAGAATTTATTAACTGTTGGAGAAACCTGGGGATGTACTCCAGAGGTCGCTAAACAATATTCTAATCCTAATGAAAGTGAACTTAGCATGATATTTCAATTTGAACATATTTCATTGGATCAGCAGCAGGGTAAAGAAAAATGGGATTTGAAGCCATTGGAATTATTAGATTTAAAGAAAACATTATCTAAATGGCAAGTTGAATTAGAAGGAACAGGATGGAATAGTCTATTTTGGAACAACCATGATGTGCCAAGAGTAGTTTCAAGATGGGGAAATGATAAGGAATATAGAATAGAAAGTGCTAAAATGTTTGCAACATTATTACATGGAATGAAGGGAACTCCATATATATATCAAGGTGAGGAACTTGGTATGACAAATATAAGATTTGAAAATTTAGAGGATTATAGAGATATAGAAACTATAAACATGTACAATGAAAGAAAGAAACGCGGTTACAGACATGAGGATATAATGATGTCTATATATATGAAAGGCAGAGATAATGCCCGTACTCCAATGCAATGGGATTATAGTGAAAATGCAGGTTTTACAAGTGGAGAACCTTGGATAAAAGTAAATCCTAATTACAAAGAAATAAATGCTAAATCACAATTAGAAGATGAAAATTCTATATTCAATTATTATAAAAAGCTAATAAAAATTAGAAAATCTAATCCTGTAGTTGTTTATGGAAAATATGAATTGATTTTAGAAGGAAGTGAAGAAATATTTGCATATACAAGAACCTTAGAGAATGAGATGCTATTAGTTATATGCAATTTTAAAGAAACTAAGACAACTTTTATGCTTAAAAAGAAATTTGAATTTAAAGCTAAGGAGCTTTTAATTTCAAATTATTATGCAGATGTAAATGATCCGATAGATAATATGGAGCTTAGACCATATGAAGCTAGAATTTATAAGTTGATATTATGAGAAATAAAACTGTAGAAATTAAGCAAAGAATTTTATAGGAGGTTTTATATTATGAAAAAATGGTGGCATGACAAAGTAGCATATCAGATATATCCAAAAAGTTTCTGCGATTCTAATGGTGATGGAATTGGTGATTTAAGAGGAATTATAAGTAAACTTGATTACTTAAAGGAGCTAGGAATAGATATAATTTGGTTATCGCCAATATATTGCTCGCCAATGGTAGATCAAGGTTATGACATTTCTGATTATCGTAACATTGATCCAAGATTTGGTACCATGGATGATATGGAGGAGTTACTAAAGCAGGCTAAAGCTAGAGATATGCATATATTAATGGATTTAGTTATAAATCACTGCTCAGATAAACATGAATGGTTTAAAAAAGCATTGGAAGATCCAGAAGGAGAGTATGCAGAGTACTTCTATATTCGTGAAGGAAAAGTGAATAAACCGCCTTGCAATTGGCGTTCTTATTTTGGAGGAAGTGTATGGGAAAGGATACCTGACACAAATAAATATTATCTTCATTCGTTTGCAAAAGAACAGCCGGATTTAAATTGGGAAAATCCTAAATTAAGAAATGAAATATATAAGATGATAAACTGGTGGCTTGAAAAAGGATTATCTGGTTTTAGAATAGATGCCATTATCAATATAAAAAAGAATTTAAGCTTTCAAGATTTTCCTGCTGATAGTGAGGATGGACTTTGCAGTATAACGAAGATGTTAGAAACTGTAGACGATGTTGGAGATAGATTAAGTGAATTAAAGAAAGAGACCTTTAAGAAATTTGATGCTTTTACTGTAGGAGAAGTATTTAACAGCAAAGAAGAAGAACTACATAAATTTATAGGAGAAGATGGCTATTTTTCTACCATGTTTGATTTTGAACTTGAGCTTTTAGGAAAAAGTAAAAAAGGTTGGTATGACAATAAAGCGTTTACACCAAATGAAATAAGAGAAGCTATTTTTTATAGCCAGGCAAAAACTATGGATATAGGATTTAAGGCCAATATTATTGAAAATCACGATGAACCACGAGGAGTAAGCAGATACATTGAAGAAAAAGATTTAAATGATACAAGTAAGAAAATGCTTGGAGCAATATCTTTAATGCTGAGAGGAATACCATTTATTTATCAAGGGCAAGAACTTGGAATGACAAATAATAAATTTAGATCTATAGAAGAATTCAATGATATTGCAACAATAGATCAATATAATGTAGCAATTGAAAAAGGATATAGTAAAGAAGAAGCACTAAAAATTATAAACACCTTTAGTAGAGATAATGCTAGAACTCCATTTCATTGGGATGATAGTGAAAATGCAGGCTTTACAACTGGAGAGCCTTGGCTTAAGGTTAATAAAAACTATAAAGAAATTAATGCAAAAGCGCAGCTTGAAGATGAAAATTCCATATTTAATTTTTATAAGGAGCTTATAGCTTTAAGAAAATCTGAGGAATTTAAAGATACAATTGTATACGGAAAATTTAAACCTGCATTAGAAAATCATGATAATTTAATTGCTTTCTATAGAGAAGGCTCAGATAAAAAATTAATGTTACTTGCAAATTATCAACATGAAGAGCAAGAAATTGAGTTAGCTGAAGTATGTAGAAAAGTGTTGCTTAATAACTATAAAGAAATAAATCAAAAGGATGGAAAGATAATATTAAAGTCATATCAAGTAGTTGTTTTGGAAATAGTATAAATTATTTAAGGTAAATATAGGCAAAATAATAAAATATTGTAGTATAATAAGGATAGACTATTTATATATATTGCAATTGGCAATGCACAGCAATTACTAATCGTGCACTGTAAATTTTTAATTGCAACATATGTATTAAGATAGAGTCTATCCTTAAATTATGCTTTAATAAGCAAGAATAGAAGATGTCGGATATATTAAATATTTATATTTTATTATATAAATTAAAAGTTAAGAAGAATTTAAAAGACATTTTTATTCATTAAACGGCAGAATAAAACGTCTAAAAAATAGAATAAAAGAGCATTTTGTTCTTAATGAATCTTTAGTAATATAAAGTAGGGAATTTATTTTTACGAGAAAAATAAATTATTTAATAATTAAAACGTTATGATATTACAGATAGAAGAGAGCTAAAAATTAATGCTTGACGATAATTAAATTCTAGTTATAAAAGTTTGTATAACATAAATTGAATTTTAGTACATAGCATGTCGAAGATTCTTTTGATTTAGTTTCTCTATTAGATGTAGAAAGGGGAAACTAAATGTTTGATAATGAGATCGTTGCACCTGGTGAAAAATTAAAGAGAATAAGAAAAATACTTCACATAACCCAGGAAGAGTTATCAAAAGATATTTGTTCAAAAAATAACATAAGTTTAATTGAAAATGGAAAACAAAAGATATCTGCTAGTTTAGCAAATGCAATTTCTAAGAAATTTAATGAGGCTGCAAAAGAAAAAAGAGGAATAGATATTAAATTGATTAATGCAGATTTTTTAATGAAGGATGAAAATGAACAGGCAAACGATATCTTTAACGATGTCATAAATGAATTAAAAAAAACTGAAACAATAGATTTATTTGAATCAAAGTTTCTTAAAGCAGAAGAGATGATAAAAAATTATAATATTGCAGAGAAGAATAAAATAGAATTATATAGATTAGCAGCTAATTTTTACTATTACAAACATAAATATTCTACAAGTGACATAATGTGTGATGTTGGATTGAAAATATGCATTGATATAAAGAATATTGAAGAAGAAGCTAATTTATATGTATATAAATCTAGAAATAACATATTTAGTGATAAGTATCTTCAAGCATTGCAGCAATTGGAATTTGCAGAAGAATTAAATAATAGTATATCTAATGATGAACTTTCCATAATGATATTTTATCAAAAGGCATTAGCATATAAAAAGCTAGGTCAATATGATACTGCTTTAAAATATTTTAAAAAGCTAAAGAAATTTGAAATAAAGAATCAAAAGATGTTGTTAAAAATAAAAATGGTATATGCTAATTGCTTAAATGAGGAAAATCAATTTGAAGAGGCTGAAAAGGAATATTTTGAAATATTGGATGTTAACGATAGGGATTTTATAGGACTGGCCTATAGAAATTTATCAGAGTTATATTTTAATAAAAAAAGATATAAAGATGCAGCAAAATATATAAAGGATGCTCTGATATATTTAATAGATAATGAAAAAAAATCATACCTTAATGATGCGCTTTATATTGCCGCAAAGACACTTAAATATATTAATGAAGATGTTGAAGTATATCTTTTACAAGCTTTAGAAATATGTGAAAGAAGTGACAGAGAGAAATCAAAATTAATTCAGAACATAATAAATGAATTGATTTTACTTTATATGGAAAGAGAAGATGAAAAAAATATAACATTAATAGTAGAAAAAGCAAAAGAGTTAAATATAGATTGTAATCTGATTTATGCTGAGTTAATAAAGTATTACAGATATAGAAATGATGAAAAAAGCATCTATTTTAATAATAAATTAATTAATAAACTTAAATAAATTTATTGAAAAAGTAAAAAAAAGAAAAAATAATCGCAAATTTCATTATTATTCTACATTGTAAAGGCAGAAATTGTAGATGAACCTTTACTTTTTAAGGAGGTGATTTTATGAAAAAAGTTATTATAGCAGTAATAGCAGCAACAATGCTATTATCTACTACTGCATTTGCTTCAACAAAGCCAGCAAATGTAAATAATACTAATACTAAGTCAATATCTATTGTAAACCAATTTACAGGAATTCATATTCTTACATGTGATCCAGAGTAAAAATAATTAGAGATTAAAAAACAGAAAAATAATTAAAAGAAGTATGAAAAAATCAAGTAAATCTATCCAGGTTTACTTGATTTTTTATTATTTTACAAATATTAGATACAGCAATATAATTTATTCAAGCATTAAGCATTTAAAATAAATAAACAGAGATAGTATTAAAATTATCTATAATTATTTTACACTATTATATATAAAGGAAATGGGGGAGTTAGAATTGAAAAATAATGAAGCTATTTCTGAGCTTAATCAAGTTATGGAAAGAACTAGGACAGAATTGCATAAGACTATTGAAATATATGGATTGAGTTCTAAAGAAGTAGTAACAGCCAGTCAAAATTTAGATACATATATAAACATGATGATAAAAATAGAAGTCTAATTTTGAAATAAATAAAAAGAAAATTAAAATAACAATATCTGAAGAAACAGACGTAATAATAATACGTTTAATGGCAAATGAATTACATTTAATATTTTATGTAAGGTTGTAGTAAGTATCATAATTCAGCTATATAAGGTAAGGTGTATATATGAAAAAGAGAGATAAAGATAATAATATAGAATAATTTGTTCAAAGTTACGAAACGATGTCATTTCATTGAGTTTTGTATGATGAACGAAGTGAAAGGAATGGATATTAAATATGAAAAATATATTAGCAATAATTATATATAAATTGTTAGTTAAATATTGTGAAAGTCATGAAGATAGTTGTGAAAACTGCATTTTTAAGAATACTAAATCTGAATGTATGTGTATAGCAAATGTACCTATAGAATGGAGTAAGCCCAAAATAAAATAATGCAATAAATGAAAAAATAAAATTTTTGAATTCTGCCAGGTTAAAAAAATAAGAAACAATATATTAATGTTGATTTTTAGTGTATAATAATTTAAATAACGAATAATGAATAAATTGGAATTGCGAGTCTTAAGCAATTCCTTTTTGCATATCAAATATTATTAAGTATATGAAGAAATTAAGCTTAAATTTTTGAAGAATTTCTTATAAAATATACATATAAAAAGGATTTATTTTAATAATGGTAACTACTAGAAAGGACTTATTTTAATAATGGTAACGACAAATAATTATTTAATGTCAATGAATAATGAAAAAGCACTTAAAGATGAAATGGAAAAGTTATCACAGCTAATTGGTATTTATGCTCCTCATGATGGCGGCTTTAGTTTGAATATACCAGGAATATATGTTGGACGAGATTCTAAAATTGATGTAGATATTATGAAAAATTTCTACATGCCTTCTATTGGAATTATTGCACAAGGCGCAAAAACAATTATGGCAGGTAAAGAGATTTATCAGTGCGATTATAAACAGATGCATTTCATACCAATTGCTTTGCCAGTATCTCTTAGAACCACAGAAGCCAGTGACTCTAAACCATCCCTTGGAATACGGTTGGATTTGGATTCTAAGAGAATTGCAGAACTAGTAATGAAAGTGTATCCTCAAGGATTACCTTCTGTTCATAAGTGGAGTGCAAGTTATGTAACTAAAACAGATGTAAATATTATAAATGCAATGAGGAGAATGCTTGAATGCCTGCAAAAACCTAGTGATGCAGAGTTTATTGCGCCATTAATCTTAGATGAGATTTTAATACGGCTTTTGCGTAGTCCTATTGGAGTTCATGTTGCTGAAATAGGGTTAGGAAATTCAGACGTACAGCAGGTTACAAAAGCAATTAATTGGCTGCGGGAGAACTTTGCACAAACAATGAAGGTTTCGGACTTAGCAGAGCTAGTACATATGAGCATATCTTCCTTTCATGAACACTTTAAAGCAGTAACGTCCATGAGTCCGCTTCAATATCAAAAAGTATTGCGTCTTCATGAAGCAAGGCATCTTATGTTATCAAAGAATATAAATGCAGCAACTGCCAGCCAGTTGGTAGGGTATTTAAGTGATTCTCAATTTAATCGGGATTATAGCAGTTACTTTGGAAATCCTCCTAAGAGAGATATTGCAAAGCTGCGTCAATTAGCACAATAATAGAAATCGCCAAAGAGAGATACAGATATCAGCAATGAAGCGTAAAATTTTAATATTGGAGAATTAAGCAAGAATTAAAAATGAATAGGCAATTTTTATAAAAAACTTAGGGTATACTAAACTTATAGTTAACTGAAAAGATGGTATTATTTAAATATCTTCAAATTCTATGTAAACTAGTATTTCTTAAGGTTTAAGGAGGAGTTTAATATGCGTATTTTTGTTACAGGAGCAACTGGATATATAGGTTCTGCAGTTGTACAAGAATTAATTAATGCTGGACATAAAGTTATTGGCCTTACCCGTTCAGACAATGGTGCTGAGATGCTTGAGAAAGTTGGAGCAGAAGCACATTTAGGTTCACTTGAAGATATTGAAAGTATTCGTAAAGGTGCTTTAATTGCAGATGGTGTGATTCACTTGGCATTTAGACATGATTTTTCAGATTTTGCAGGTTCACTTGCTATTGATTTAAAAGTAATAGAGGCAATAGGAGAGGTACTTGAAGGTACTGGAAAACCATTTATAACTACTGCTCATGCTAATGGGGCAGCGTCTGATAATGCAACATTGAATTTGGCAAGTAAAGGAGTTAGGGCATCTGTTGTAAGCCTATCACCATCAGTTCATGGTGAAGGTGATAAGCACGCCTTCATACCTAGACTAATCGATATTGCTAGGGCAAAGGGTGTCTCTGCCTACGTGGGAGATGGAGCTAATCGTTGGCCGGCTATACATAGATTTGATGCAGCTAAACTTTATAGACTTGCATTAGAAAAAGCGCCTGCAGGTTCAACTCTTATTGGGCGAGCTGAAGAAGGAGTACCATTTCGCGATATCGCAGAGGCCATAGGTAAAAAATTAAACTTGCCGATAGTTAGCATTTCGCGTGAAGAGGCAGAGGCACATTTTGGTTTCCTTGGAATTTTAGCTTCTCTCGATATTCCAAGTGTAATGCCAAAAAGCAGTGCACAAACAAGTGAACTTTTAGGATGGGAACCTGAGAACTTAGGTTTAATTGAGGATATAGAACAGGGGCATTATTTTAACAAGTGATTTGAAAATTAAAACTAGACAGAAAAAAGTAAAAATTATTACAGGATTTTAATTCATGAAAAATAAAAAAAGGAGTAACCATAAATTGGTTATTCCTTTTACTCATAAAATTATTAATCATGCATAAAATTCCACCCTTGCTTACATTAGATTTAAAATAGACCTTTGTTCATAATATAGTATTACCAAATATGTTGTGACTTATAACAGGAATTTATTTAGGCACTATCAAATAAATAACAAATCCACTTGCAAGGCTATTTTGGACTCGTTATTTATTTTCATCTGCCTTATTTTCAGATCTTGGATTCTCCCAATTTAATGAATAAACTAATAACATTTTAGGATTATCAACTATCACTTCAATTTCGCTATTATCTGGAAAACTATAGTTTTTGGTTTCTAATGCTAAGCGGCTGTCTGTAGAAGGAAACTTTTCGTAAATCACAGAAGAGGTTCTATATTCTTTATTGATTTTAAGTGTTAATGTAAGTTTTTTTGTAGGTTCAACTATTGTTGTTGAAAAAGAAGGGGTGGCTTTCATTTCTTTATCATTTAATTTAAAGATAAGGGTTAGATTAATGATTTCACCTTTTTTAAACTTTTTGCCAAAATAGACTTCAAATTGTTGATAGGAATCCCTTCTCGTTGTTAAAAAAATTTTATGATTTGAATCTGAGCTGGTGATAATAGGAGTATTATCACCAGTCCAATTATATTTATCATGAAATCTATCAGTACCTTTACGTAAGATGATTTTATATTTCTTTGTATAAGTTATGTCCTCAGGATTATTATATTCATATGTGAGCTTCTTTTCCAGAAAGATATAATCAAAATCCGTATCTAAATAAAAATTATGAATAGGGCTGAACTTTTTATATATTACTAAAGCTAGCAAAGTAACTGTAGCAGCAGAAGTAATAGCAATTATTACTGCATAAGGTATCAAATATTTGTTATTAAGAGAAATTGAATGGGTTGCCAGACCAGATAGTCCACCAAGTACAAAGAAGAATAAATAGTTAATTAAATCATATATTCCTTTGCTAAGAGCACTTTCTAATGCTCTTTTTATGCTTTCTAACATTTGATAACCTCCATAAATACATAGCTTTTGTAAATTTTATTAGCGGAGATTTTTAAATATGCCAAAATACTTCGTTATACTGCTCAAAAACTTTATTTTTATAACTAAATTTATTTTATTTGGCCTTAGCGGATAGCCTTCTGTCTTAAAAGATGAATTATTTAATACTGTAAGGGAAACATAAGTTTAGAATCGGGTCTATTAGTAAAATTTGCTGACGCAGTATGACACAAAATAGGCAAGCATAC
>NZ_LZZL01000101.1:0-17499 GCF_002006495.1 Clostridium sp. BL-8 | reverse complement strand
TGATGAAAAATATCCATGGCAACTTTGGACTTGTTATTTATTTTCATGTGCCTAACTTTAATTCATTCTGTTAATTACTTACTTTAAATAAGAACACCTATTTAATCCAAGCTCCATCAGAGCCTATTTTATATCCATTAATTGTAGTGTTAATTACCATGGCTCCATCAGAACCTACGTAATACCATTTACCTTCAGATGATATCCAAGAATTTACTTGCATAGCTCCATCAGGGCCTATATAATACCATTTTCCTCCCGATGCCATCCAACGATTTACCACCATTGTTCCATCTGCTCCTAGATAGTACCACTTGCCATAACTTCTATCATAATACCATTGATTCTTTAATGGATTTCCTGATGTATCATTATATAACCAGTTACCATTTACTTGGACCCATTGATTAGATTTAACATTTGATGATGTAGTAACTGTGGTTGCAGTTTCTGGTTTTAACGCTGTAGCTCCAGTACCTGTAGTGCTTGTACTGTCTGAAGAATCAGCTCCTGTATATTCTAGCTTAATTTTATATTCACCTATGACATCATCATCATCACCATATTCTACATCATCATCTGGTTCTTCATCATATATTCTTACAGTAAGAGTTTTATCTTCCGATACAGAAATTTCATCTCCTGTTTCTACACCTTTAGCAGAATCATCTGTTGACTTGAATATTCTAACATATTTATCGTCAGGTCCACTGGTTTCAACACTAACCTCATTTGATGAAGTTTTTGCATAATAAGTGTTACCTTCGTTAACTTCACTGCTATCTACCTTATCATCATAACTGCTATTTGAATAAAGATCTATATCATCTCCATTCTTATCTTGCAACTCTAAGCTGTCTAGTGTATCTTCATCATTACTATCATCACTATCGTCATTATCATCACCATTATATTTTACTTTTACTTCATATTCATTATAATCACTAGAATTATAATCCTTATCTTCATCATAATCATCTTCATAAACTCTAACTTTTAGTGTTGTTGTATCACCATCATTATCTTCAATTGGAATTGAATCACCTACTTCATAGGCATCACTTCCTACAAATATTCTTACCTTATCATCATCCGCTCCATCAACACTGTCAACCTGAACCGCACTTCCAGTAGTAACTTCAGCATAATAAGTATCTCCCACCTTTAAGTCACCATCATCCACTTCATCATCATAACTACTATTTTTATAGATATCTACTGAATCTCCATCGTCATCTTCCAAATCTATACTATTTAATTTATCAGCATTACTATCTGAGGCATAAGCCTTTATAGTTAAGAATTTAAAATTTGCAACCGATCCAACTGTTGAAAGTGTTCCAAATGCAAGTGCAAGTGCCATTGTCTTTTTTAAGTTCTTGTTCATAAGTATTTTCTCCTCACTCCATATTCTATAAATTATTTTATTGTAAATAATACCTTGGCTTCTATATAATCACTGTAACTGAACTTTGTCACAGCAATGTCACAGAATTATTACAAAATTTAAAACTTATGTATAAATCATTTCTATTTGGCAAAAATTAAGGCACTTGCATTTCTGCAAGTGCCTCAAAACTTATTGATTCTGTTTTTTGTATTCCTTTATTGAGATACCAATATATTTTTTAAACCAATTACTAAAATAATTTGGATCATCAATACCAATCTTCTTTGATACTTCATACGCTTTTGCATTGGAATTCCTAAGCATTTCAGTAGCTATTGTCACTTTTGTATTCATAATATATTCAGAAAAAGTTTTATCTGTCTTTTCCTTAAATACCCTGCTTAAGTAGCTTGGATTCACATAAAAATAATCAGCCACCATTTTTAGCGATAAATCACAATTGGATATATTTTGAACTATAAACCTCTTTATCTGCTCCATATTCAAGGTCTTATCCTCATTATCCTTCTCATCATCAAAATCTATTATATTATTGAATTTTATCATCTTTTCTTTAATATTATCATATTGTCTTTTCATAGAATGTTCAGCTAGAATTTCTTTTTTCACCTTTAATACTGAAGCTCTGAGTTCTTCTTCATCTATAGGCTTAAGTATAAAATCGCTTACTCCAAGCTTTATACTTCTTTTAGCATATTCAAATTCATTATAGCCTGTAATTACAATTATTTTAATATCAGGGTATTTCTCAACGATGCTCTTACTCATATCTAAACCATCTGTCACTGGCATATTAATATCCGTTAAAATAATATCTGGATTTTCTCTTCTTATTAAATTTAAGCCTTCCGCTGCATTAGAAGCTTCTCCTACTATTTCCATACCAATTTCATTCCAGTCAAGGCAGTTCTTTATTAGATTTCGAATTAAGTATTCATCATCAACTATCATAATTTTTACTATGCTATCCATAAATTAATCCACTTCCTTACATTAGTGCTTTGTTTATTTAATTTACTTCTCAATTTTAGGAATCTTAATTATTATTTTAGTGCCGACATCCTTTTTACTCTCAACAATAAATTCATGTTCAGCGCCATAAAATACTCTTAATCTTTCTTTTGTAGTTCTTACCCCAATTCCTGTAGTATTGTTTTCAATTATGTTGTTAATTTGTGATTCATCCATACCAGATCCGTTATCCTCTAAAGTTAATACAACTCGTTCTTCCTCCTCATAGGTTGATATTTTTATTTTTCCTTTTTCCTTCTTATTTCTAATGCCATGATAAATAGCATTTTCAACTAATGGCTGCAAAGTTAGTTTTATTATTTTAAAACTATTGCATTCAGGATCCAAGTCATATTGAGCTTCAAACATATCTCTATATCTTATGCTTTGAATTAGCAAATAACTTTTTGCAGTTTTTATCTCTTCCTCTACAGTTATTATGTCATTCCCATTATTTAAACTTGTCCTATAAAATCTTCCCAAAGACTTTATCATTTGATATATAGTTTTATTTTCTCCTGATAGAGCCAATGAGTTTATAGTATCAAGAGTGTTATATAGAAAATGAGGCTTTATTTGTGACATGAGTAAGTTTAATTCTGTCTGCCTCTTTAAGGTCTCATCACGCCTTATCTTATCTAGAAGGAGATTAATCTGAGAGATCATTATGTTATATCCATTCTTTAGCTCTCCAACCTCATCATTATATGTTTTTATATTAACTTCATTAAACTCGCCCTTCTTAACATCCTCCATTGACTCACTTAACTTTTTTAAAGGGCTTGTGATAAATTTAGATATAATAATTGAACCAATAACAATTAATATGAAATTTATAATAGTGAAATATATAAGAAACAACTTGGTATAACTAGTCTGCTTAGATAATTCACTATACTGCATTATAGTAGTTAGTTTCCAATCATAATCTTGAACTTTAATACTTGATATAATGTAATCTTTCTTGTCCACATTCTCTATTGAAAAACTAATTTTAGAATCCGAATAATCCTCATCTTTTATTCCATTTAATATTTCTGCGCTGTCATCTGATTTTGTTATTAATTCATCCTTCTCATTTTTTATGATTAATTTAGTTCCATACTTCTGGCTAAGCTTTAAGTTTAAATCATTAAAAGCATTTTCATCTATATTTATAACCAATAATCCAAGCTTCTGACCAGTATTTATATCATTTATTACCCTTATAAGCGATACATAATTTTCTCCATCACTCTTAAAAAATCCTCCGCCATTTAATTTTAATATGTATTTACCTCTATTCTCTAGTAACTCATCATACCAGTCACTTTCTTTAATTTTTTCAAGGTCAAAATTCTTATAAACTACATTTTCAGAATAATATTTATCACCGTATTCATCTAATATATATATAGAAGATATATTTGAATCAAAGTTAGTGAATTGTATTAAATAATTACTTATATTATCATAATCTGTCCTTTCTTTTCCCTGTTCATCAACCTTCCTTAGAGTGTTTTGAACATTATCACTGGAAATGATCATCTTTGAGACGTTATTTACATTATCTATTATCATATTAGTGTTAGTTTCAGCACTTTCTAAAACCTCTGCTGAACTTTGCCTCATTTTTTCCGATGTATATATGGAGTTTATCTTTTTATACGTAAAATTGAGTATGACTGTTGAAAGTAAAAAGATTATTGAAAAATAAATAATAATCTTTACACTTATTTTTAAGTTCAAATATTTATCTTTCCAATTCTTTAAATTCAAAAATTTATCACCCATTTAATCATACCCTCATCAATTTACTTTCTTCTCCATTTCCTTTGTGAAATCTTCTGGAGTTATTTGACCTCTAAATAACTTGTTGACTAACTCCTTGTATATATTCCCCTTCTCTTCTCCTAGATAAATATCTCCATACAAACTATAGGATGCATTTTTCGTTAAGCCTTCCAACTCCTTAGACAGCTTGTCTATATTGCTTCCATCACCAGTATAATTCCATACTGGAAGTCCTGAGCCAGCTTCATAATATTTTTTTGAAACAGTTTGAGCTATGAACTTTGCTGCTTTAACTGATTCTTCTTTATATTTTGAGCCATTGCTAACCATTAAATAATCTACTGCTCCGCCTAAGAACTCATTTTTATTTCCTTCAGCATCCTTCATTATTGGGAATTCCTTAACCATTACATTTTCTCTTACAGAAGGATCTGCATTTCTCAATTCACCAATAAACCAATTTCCAGTGAAATACATAGGTATTTCGCCTTTTTTAAAGAGATCTTCTGACTCATCCCGCGTAAGATCCAATGCTGATTCGTTAAAGGCTTTAAGATCTACTAATTCCTTAAATCTATATGCTGCTTTTAATATTGTGTCATTTCTGTCACTGCCTGTATGGAAATCACTTGCCCCGCCAATTCCACCTTCTCGCAAGGCCAGCATATCATAATAGAACATGCCGGTCCAAGTATCCTTTTCTCCTACTAATATAGGTGCTATTCCTTTCTTTTTAAACGCTTTAACTGCCTCTAAAAACTCATCATAATTATCTGGTATTTTAATACCGGCATCAGCAAAAAGCTTTGTGTTACAATAAAACGTTCCAATGGATAAGGTCATAGGAAGTCCATATACATTATTATCATAGGTCACACTATTAAGCATTCCCTTGTTGATGTTATTTTTCGTATCTTCATCCATATATTCATTTAAATTTAGTACTTCTCCAGATTCTATGAAAGGTTTACTGAAGCCTCCACCCCAGGAATAAAATATATCTGGCAGTTCATTCACCGCAAAAGCTGTCTTTATCTTAGCTTTATATCTCTCATTCTCTACAGCTTCAACCTTAATTTGTACATTAGGGTTTTCCTTATTCCATTCCTCTACAGTATCCTGAATTATCTTTCCATTAGCATCATTTGAAGTTTGTGACCATATGTGCCACATGGTCAACGTTATCTTTTCCTTATTCTCTGTATCACTTTTATAACTTGAAGAACATCCGCTTAAATTAAATAAGAATATTACCATTATAAAAAATATAAGTAGCCTTCTCAAAATCGTCCCTCCCAGTAAATGATAATACTTTACTATTCATAAAGTTAATTAAATATTAAATAGATAAATCATTCTAAAATAAGTTATTTATATTCCAGCCTAAATACTAAATTTATTGACAATATCATTTAATCTTAAAGCTAATTCAGTCTGACTTTGTGCATTAATAGAAATCTGCTCTACTCCACAGGCTACTTCATTTACACTGCTTAATATACTTTCAGAGTTATTTTTAGACTGCTCTATGTTTGATGCAAATACATCCATCGTATCGTTTACATTGTTAATGCTTTTATTTACTATTTCAACCATAGAAGCAATTTTTTCTGACATTATATTTATAAATTTAGCATCACTTTCATAACTTTTACTTGATTCTATCATAAATTTATAGTCATTATATACATTTTTCTCTATATAATACAAAATTCCTTTAGAACTTTCTGACAATTCATTATACACGTTTTTTATCTCTTTAACAATTTCATTAATACCACCTATAGTTGATATGGATTGATCAGCTAATTTTCCCACTTCATCTGCAACCACTGAAAAACCTTTCCCTGCCTCTCCTGCTCTAGCCGCTTCTATACTTGCATTTAGTGCCAGAAGATTCGTCTGGGATGAAATATTAATAATAGCTCCTGCCAGAGTCTCTATTTCCTTTACTATAGTTCCTCTTTCTATAGCTTCCTTAATTTTCTTATTCTTTTCCTCATATATATCCTTTGATAACTGCTGGGACGTTTCACTTTTTTCCATAATAACACTAGATTTAGATTTTATCTCCATGGACTTTTCCACTTCCTGATTTACTATTCCAGATAAATTGCTTATGTTTTCATCAATTCTCTTGATTGATGAAATAACCTCTCCTGTCGATGAATTTGTCTCTACAGCTCCTGCTGCTATCTCCTTTGTAGATTGATTTATATAAGAAAGCTTAGAGCTTATCTCCTGTACTGACGCAGTTAACTCTTCAGAAGAAGCTGACAACTCAGCTGAATTATCTAATATTAATTTTATTAATATTTTTACATTTTGCAGTGCTGCATTAAGTGCGGCTTCAGTCTCTGAAAATTCATCCTTTCCTTCAACTGCAATTTCTTCAGAAAAATTATACTGTGCCAGATTGCTAGCATAATTTTTTATTTTCCTTAATGGTACTGTTATATTTCTTGTCATAATTATGCCTAAAATTAAAGTACAAATTAATCCTATACCTATAAAAGCTATTATTTGTATCTCAACCTTATTGTACGAGTCCATGTTACTGTTATTTTCTTCTTTTGCCTTTATTGAGCTATATTCTAATAGCTTAGTTAAAGATGCAGCAACATTGCTTTGTGATATTGCTAGATTTCTATAATCCAATATAGCATCATTATATTTATTTCCTTTAACAAAGTCTAATACTGATTGGCCTTTTTTCTTATAATCCTTATAACTTTCATTGAAATTCGAGAGTTCCTTCTTTTGATAATCATCTAAATTTAATTCATCATATTTTTCTACTAAGGAATCTCCTTCTGCATATGCACTTGAAATATTATCATTTAATTGCTTTATCATTAATTCATCGTTATCGTAAATCAAACTTAAAATATCGTTATTTATCTGTAATGAATTTTCATCCAGCCTATGTAATATATCTATAGATACAAGATCATCCTCGTACATACTATTTGAATCATCATTGACCTTACTTAAACTCTTTAAACCAATAATACCTACTAATATAATAATTATGAATAATAACGTATATGAAAATACTAGTCTCCTCCCTACACTAAACTTCCTAAAAAATTTCATTTGATCCCCTCCCATAACCCATCACTTCCGAAGTAATTACTTAATAGCATTAAAAAGGGTAACTCAACCTAAAAATATGTTTAGAGTAGATTTGAGAGTATATTAAGATAAGTGTATTTTTCACCCTATACTTAATCAAACTATACAAAATAAATGCTGTCATCTATTATGTGTCTACTAGTGGCATATTAATTGCTTGAGTTAACCTTTTTAACTTTATATTTTATCTTTATTTACTTATTATTTAGTTTCAGTTGTGAATTGTTTTTGTTTTTCCTTTCCATATTCAACGATCTTATCTGCAGTTACCCATTGAACTGGTATTGGATAATTATCATCAACTTTTTCACCTTTTATCTTCTTATCTAATGTATCTATTATTGTTTTACCTATATTATAAGAATCTTGGTCAACAATACCTGATATTAAATTTGTACTTACACCATTTTCCCAAGTTGGAGTATAGTCAAAACCGAAGTGATATATGCTTCCAGCTTTACCTTGAGATTTTATAGCTTCCATTACACCTGTATCAGGACCTTCTGAACCTAATGAGAATACAGCTACCATATCTGGATTTGAAGTTATTTGACCTTCTAATTGTCTCTTTGATTCTGCTGATTGGTCATTATCTTGAATTGGTTCTAACCACTGGAAGTTCTTTGCATCATCTCCCATAACCTTTTCAAAACCAGCTTTTATTCCGTCTTGTCTATATGTCATAGTTGTTTGAGTTAAGTTTACAGCTGCTAAGGCTATTTTACCTTTTGTAATACCTTTATCCTTTAAAATCTTAGCTCCATTTTCTCCTAGTTGTTCTCCTGCAAGTTTATTATCTGTACCTATATAAGATATTCTATTTTGCTTTGTATTAACATCGGCATCAAAGGTTACAACTGGAATTCCTGCATCATTTGCTTCCTTTACCTTTTTATCAAACATATCAGGATCCATAGGTGCAATTGCTATTCCTACTGCTTTATTTTTTACAGCTTCATCAAGGAAACCTATATGTTTTTCATTTTTTTGTGTTTCGTTTGGTGGTGAAGTTTTAACTACTAAATCATATCCTAATGCTGCAGCTTCATCTTGAGCCGCCTTTTTCATAGGTGACCAGTAAGCTCCTGTATCAACTATTGGAATGAAGTAAATTGTCTTTTTTCCACTTGAACTTGCTGTTCCTTGAGTTTGTGCTGCTTTTCCACATCCTGCTAAACTAGCAACAATAAATACTGTTGATAATGCAGCAATAACTTTTCTCTTCATAAAAATTAATCCCCCTCTGTTCTTCAGAAATTTATCTATTATTTATTTTTATAAAGCCTTCTTTAGTGAATTCCTTTACAGGAAACTGCTTAGAGAATTCACTTAAATTCAGCATAGATAACCTTTTATTTTTTTATTATCAGCTCTTCTTTTTGAATATGTTTCCTTTTCTATAGAAATCAACAACTATAGCAAGGATAATAACAGCTCCAGTAACGGCTTGTTGTAAGAATGAGTTAATTCCAAGGATAGCTAATCCACTTTGGAATACCTGGATAGTAAATATACCAACCATAGCGCCTCCAATTGTTCCAACTCCACCACCGAATTGTACTCCACCCATGATTGCACCTGCCATTGCAAATAAATCTGGACCATTTATTTCACTTGGAGCACCAACGTTTATGCTTGACATCAATAAGATACCTGCTATTGCAGCTAAAACGCCTTCTATTGCATATACTTTTATAACATGCTTGTTTACATTTATACCTGATAATCTTCCTGCTTCCTTATTGGAACCAACTGCATAACAATACCTGCCAAAACGAGTATTTTTCATTAAGTAAGCTACAGCTAAAACTATTATTATAAACACTACAGTATTAGTATGTATTATTGATATACCTACCTCTGTATTTGAAAGATTATAAAACCAATCTGGAACTCCTTTAATGTAAATTCCGTTTGTAAAAAACAGTATTAATCCTCTTACTAAATAAGATGAACCCATAGTAAGTATGAAGGATTCCAGCTTAAACTTTGTAATCAATACTCCATTAAGTACTCCCCAAAGTCCTCCTACTATTAATCCAGCAAGTAACGAAACTGGCATGCTTACTCCCTTTACAGCCAAATAAGCTACTGTACATCCTGCAAAAGCTGCTACTGCACCTATTGAAAGATCAACTCCACCAGTTATTAATACCATAGTAATAGCAACCGTCATAATTCCTATTGTAGGAATCTGTCTAAAGAAATTTGAAACATTGGCTGTTCCTAAAAAGTCTGGACTTATTATAGAAAAAACTGCAATAAGTACTACAAGTACTAAATAAATTGAATATTTTAAAGATAGACTTTTTAAGTTTAATCCCTCCAACTTACTCTTTGCACTTTTTTCTGACACAACATTATTATTAATCTCTTGCTTCATCATTTACTATCCCTCCAAGCGTAGCTAATTTCATAATCTTTTCCTGTGTCGCTTCTTCTCTGCTAAGTTCTCCTGTAAGACTTCCTTCACACATAACATATATTCTATCTGACATACCTAGTAATTCTGGTAATTCAGAAGAAACCATAATAACTACTTTCCCTTTTCTAACCAAATCATTCATTATATGATATATCTCTGCCTTAGTACCTACATCTATTCCTTTAGTAGGTTCATCGAAGATGAATACATCCGAATCTGTATTTAACCACTTAGCTAATATTAATTTTTGTTGATTTCCTCCTGATAATGATCCTGCCATAACATCAAGATTTGCTGTCTTAATCTCCAAAGCCCCTTTAAATTTTTCTCCTGTCTCTCTAAGCTTCTTATGGTTTAAAACAAAATCTCCTAAATTTGTTAAGGTTATATTATCAAGAACACTCAGTACTAAAGATAAACCTTGATTTTTTCTATCTTCTGTTAAAAGACATATACCGTTCTTAATAGCATCCATTGGTGACTTAATTTTTACTTCTTTCCCGTTTATGAATATTTGCCCTTCACCCATCTTATCAGCACCAAAAATAAGTCTCATCAGTTCCGTTCTTCCTGCCCCCACTAAACCTGCTATTCCTAAAATTTCACCTTTTCTTGCCTTAATACTGACTTTTCTAACTCTTCCCTCGTAATCACTAATCTCTTTAGCCTCTAAAACGTATTCTTTTGGCTCAAAAATTTCTTTCGGAAACAACTCAGTTAAATCTCTTCCTACCATCATATTTATAAGCTTTTCCTGAGTAATCCCTTCTAAATTACAGCTTTCTATATAAGTTCCATCTCTTAAGACGGTAGCTCTGTCACAAATATCAAAAACTTCCTTTAACCTATGTGATATGTATATTGTTGCGACCCCGTCCTTCTTTAAAGTTTTTATAACCTTAAAGAGATTTTCAACATCATTCTGAGATAGTGAGGTTGTCGGCTCATCAAAGATGATCATTTTAGCATTTAAACTTATGGCTTTAGCTATTTCAACCATTTGCTTTTTAGCTGTTGGTAATTCCATAACTAAATCAGTAGGTTTTATATCAATCCCCAATCTATCAATTATTAAAGCTGTATCATTATTTAATTTCTTATGGTCAACAATTCCTAGTCTTTCATTTTTATATGGAAGCCTTCCCATATAAACATTTTCAGCTACTGTTAAGGTTTCTGCTAAGTTTAATTCTTGATGAACAAATCCAATCCCTAGCTCTGCAGCCTTAGTTGGGCTAATAACTCCGCAATCAACTCCCTCAACAAATATTTGTCCTTCATCCTGCGTATGGACTCCTCCAAGTATTTTCATTAAGGTTGATTTTCCAGCACCATTTTCGCCTAATAAAGCATGTACCTCTCCTCTTTCAATTTCTAATTGAACGCCTTTAAGTGCATAGACTCCAGGAAACCTTTTGTGTATATTTTTCATTTCTAAAAATGTATTACTCAATTTTAACCACCCCAGCCCTCTGCTAATCGTTTACAAAAGTTATTTTACAGCAATCTGAATTGTAATTATATGTGATTTGTTTACCTTTACATTTGAAATCTTTACTTTTTAAATAAGTTTTAAAAAGTACTTATTTATTGAATTAAAATAAAAAGGGCTTCTACAAAAGTAACTAGCTAAGTTTGTAGAAGCTCATTTTTTGCAGAAAAAAATGTGAATTCCGAAGAACTCACATTACATTGATTGATTGTATAATTAAGTTATGCTAATAAATAAATTAAAAATTATTATAAAATACAGTTTGGGAAATATCTTTTCTTTTTTCGTGGTTAGGATTTGGTTTAGCCTCACTACTTGGATAACCAATTGGTAAAAGACATACCGGTTCAAGATTTGTTGGTATATTAAAAGCATCACGTATAGCAGTCGGATCAAAATGACCAACCCATGTTGAACCTAATCCAAGTTCAGCAGCTTGTAACATCATATGCGTAGCAATAATACTTCCATCAATATCAGTGTGGACTTTTCCATCATAGCCGCGCTCCCATGCTTCATTTTTATCGGCGCATATAAGTAAAGCTAAAGGTGCATTAAAATGATAAACTGTGCAATTTTTTAGCTTAGCAAGAGCTTCTTCACTTTCAAGTACCAAAATCCTTTGAGGCTGGCGATTTCCAGCAGTTGGAGCTAATTGGCCTGCTTTTAAAATTAAATTCAAGTCCTCTTGATTGATTTTTTTTGTGTCAAAATTTCTTACAGAATATCTTTTGGCAGCTAATTCTATAAATTTCATATATACATCTCCATTCATTTAATTTAGTATATTTATACCTCATTTATTATGACTTTGTAAAATGTTTTATGATTGAACTTATATATATTACTTGATTAGACTAGCCCCTATTTCAAATGCCTTTTGACAATCTAAAGGAAATTGAATTTTTCTATGTTCTGCTTTTGCTTCTTCAGAGAATACTTCCATTTTATATTTTGAGTAATCATCAAATTGATAAGTATCATTTGAATGCATAACTAATGGCTTTGTCAATATTCCTTCAATCACTGCTTCTACATTATTAAAAGTTGCTAAATAACCAGATTTATTCATTATCTCTTCTGTTACATTCATTGTATAAATTATTGCTGTTGGCATCTTCTTTGGAGCAATTGAGGTATGATTATTATCATATACTAAATAAGGGAAGAATAATCTTTCTAGAAATGACCGCAATTGACCTGTTATATTCCAGAAATATACTGGAGATCCAAAAACAATTCCATCAGCTTGGGACACTTTTTCTAAAACTTCTTGAATATCATCTTTTACTGCGCATTTTCCATAACTTTTGCCTTCAAGTCTCTTGCAAGCAAAACAGCTTTTGCATCCAGTATAGTTATAATCATATAAATTAATCATTTCAGTTTCAATTTCTTTATCTTTTGCCGCTTCTTTTACTCCATCTAAAGCCTTTTGAAGTAATGTAGCTGTATTTTTATTTTTTCTTGGGCTTCCATTGATAGCATAAACCTTCATAAATAACACTCCTCTTTTTAATGTTTTATTTTTCTGTTATAATCAATATAACACAAAGGTATAAATGTACAAGTATGCAGTTTTTTCTGTGTCAGTATAAATAGTATACTATAAGATTCAAAGGAGCTATGCTTATGAGTGAGTATATGAATAGAGAATTCCCTGATAATAATATATATGAAACAGAATGTCCTGTTTTATATGCACTTGATGTTGTAGGTCAAAAATGGAAACTACCTATTATGTGGTATTTATCCCGTAAAGATTCTACTAGATATAATGAATTAAAACGAAAAGTTAACGGTGTTACTAATATGATGCTTACAAAATCTTTAAAAGAATTAGAAGAACATAAACTAGTTATTAGGACTCAATATGAAACTATTCCTCCTAGGGTTGAATATTCTTTGACAGAAAGAGGTAGAGCCTTAATTCCCACATTAAAGGAATTATATATATGGGGCGAAGAGCAACTTGAATTTGATAAGCATAAATAAGATTAAAGGCAGACAAGCTTTCGTTTTGTCTGCCTTTTAGGATATATTTATATACTAATTCTATATAAATTTTATTATCATATTGCTAATTTAAATTATTAAGGTAATTCTACTGTTTGGATAGTGCCATCAGCATTATATTTTATTTCAGTATATTTTACGCAGCGTTTGTTATCAGCTCCACCTGATAGAGAGCTATCATGATAGAACAAATACCATTTACCTTCAAATTCAACAATTGAATGGTGAGTAGTCCAGCCTAATACTGGATTAAGTATTTTTCCTTTAAAAGCGTAAGGACCTTTTGGATTTTTACTCATAGCATATACAATACAGTGAGTAGTACCAGTAGAATATGAAAGATAATAATTTCCTTTGTATTTATGAACCCATGGACCTTCAAAATATCTTCTTTCTTCATCACCCGCAAGTATAGAATTCCCCTCTTCATCAACAATTGATATTTCTTCAGGACTTTCCTTAAAAGTAAGCATATCATCAGTTAATTCAGCGACTCTTGGTCCTATAGCAGGCTCTGTAACAGCAGGTCCTTCAGCATCTGCCTTGAAAGTGCCAGTCTGCCATTTTTCTAATTGTCCACCCCAAAGGCCTCCGAAGTAAACATATGATCTATTATCATCATCCATTAAAACAGCGGGATCAATACTAAAGCTGCCTGGTATATAACTTTCCTGAGCTTTAAATGGTCCAGCAGGGTTTGAACCAGTAGCTACTCCAATTCTAAAGATCTCATCTTTATCTCTTGCTGGGAAAAATAAATAATATGTGCCATTTTTATATGCAGCATCTGGAGCCCATAATTGCTTACTTGCCCATGGAATATCTCTTAAGTGAATTGCTTCACCATGGTCAACACAAGGTGAGTCCGTATCATCAAGAGATAAAATATGATAATCCTCCATGTTATATTGGTCGCCATTATCATTTGAAACCATGACTTGATCAAGATCATGAGAAGGATAAATATAAATCTTACCTTCAAATACATGAGCAGAAGGATCTGCAGTATAAATATGAGTTACTAAAGGTTCATTTTGTTTTGTAGTCTTTTCCATATTCTTCTCTCCTATCGTATATCTTTTTACATTCATTTATAAGTTAAGTTTTTATGCTAATTCAATATTTGCATTTAGTGGTGCTGCTGCTCCAAGCTCAAGACTTCTCGTATCTGGCTGCGATACACCTACAAATAATTTAAACTTCTTGCTGTCAAGAATTCTTTCTCCAGCATCATCTACTGCTTCAAAGGCTCTTCTATTTAACTTCATTGTTACAGTTTTACTTTCTCCCTTCTTCAAGGAAACTCGTTTGAAACCTGCTAAGCTGTGGTTAAGCACTGCATATTTTGATTCTAAATCCTTTATATAGCATTGAACTACTTCTTCTATATCGTAAGAGCCAGTATTTTCAATTTCTACACTGATGTCAATGCCGTCAAATTCACCTCTAACAGCTGGCACCTGTAAATTCGATAATTCAACATTTGAATAAGTCAAGCCATAGCCAAATGGATATAAACAGTTGCTTTCATCCATATATCTATAAGTTCTTCCCTTCATAGCATAATCAGTAAACTCAGGAAGCTTGTCTGTATCTTTGTAGAATGTTACTGGAAGCTTACCACTTGGTGAACATTTTCCAAATAATATATCTGCTGCTGCTGTACCACCATGGCTTCCTGGATACCATGCATTTAAGATAGCTGCACATCTTTCTTCTGCCCCATTAAGAGTTAATCCGCTTCCAGTTCCAAGCACTACTACTACTGGCTTTCCAGTCTCAAGTACTTTTTCAAGTAGTTCCTGCTGTATTCCTGGTAGATTTAAATCCAACTTATCTCCTGCACCATAACCATTACCTGCATCCCCCTGCTCTCCTTCAATAGTAGAATCTAAACCTAAGCACAAGATAACAACATCTGCTCTTTCTGCTACTGAAACTGCCTCAGCTAGTCTATCATCTCTTCTTGCAAGATCTTCTACCTTCTCTTTATATAAATGACAGCCTTCTGAATAATATACTCTTACGTCATCATCTAACACGTCATGAATTCCATCTAATATTGTTGTATACTTAGATGCAGTACCTGAATAATTTCCCTTTAACATAATTTCACTATTTGAATTTGGTCCAATTACCGCAACTGCCTTTAACTTTGACTTATCTAATGGAAGTATGCCATTATTTTTTAATAGTACCATGGATTTTCTTGATGCTTCTAAAGACACCTGATTATGTTCTTTGCAGTCATTTACTTCATATGGTATTTGATTATATTCACAATCTTCATCAAACATTCCAAGCTTAAATCTAGTTGTCATAAGTCTTTCTGCTGCTGTAGTTATCTGTTCTTCTGTTACAAGACCTTCTTTATACGCTAATAATAAATTCAAATACATATTTCCACAATTAAGGTCGCAGCCGTTTTCTATTGCTAAGGCTACTGATTCAGTTGCTGTGCTGGTAACTTTGTGATGCATATGGAAATCTGCAAGTGCCCAGCAGTCAGATACTACATGTCCCTTAAATCCCCATTTACCTCTTAATATATCCTTTAATAAGGCCTTACTTCCGCAGCAAGGTTCTCCATTTGTTCTGTTATATGCTCCCATTACACTTTCTACATTTGCTTCTTTTACACAAGCTTCAAAAGCCGGAAGATAAGTTTCATGTAAATCTTTTTGACTAACAACCGCATTAAATTCATGTCTTAAGCTTTCTGGCCCGCTATGAACTGCAAAATGCTTTGCACAAGCTGATAACTTCAGGTATTTGCCATCTCCCTGTAGGCCTTTTACAAAAGCAACTCCTAATCTAGATGTTAAATATGGATCTTCTCCATAAGTTTCATGACCTCTTCCCCATCTAGGATCTCTGAAAATATTAACATTAGGTGACCAATAAGTTAGTCCTTTATATATATCTCTATCTTCTTTTTTGCTATTCTCATTGTATTTTGCACGTCCTTCTGTCGCAATGATTCCAGCTACCTTTCCTAAAAACTCCTCATCAAACATAGCTGCAAGTCCAATTGCTTGAGGGAAAACAGTGGCTGTACCTGCTCTTGCAACACCATGAAGGCCTTCATTCCACCAATTATATTCTGGTATGTTTAAACGTTTAACTGCTGGCGAATTATAAGTCAGTTGCTCTGCTTTTTCCTGCAATGTCATTTTAGCTACTAATTCTTTTGCTGCCTTCACTGCAGCTTCATGAGTATTTTTTTGTTCATTATTCACACATATCCCTCTATTCTTTAATATATTTATTAACTTCAAAAGCTGTCCTCTTAAATATTTATTCGTTAATTTAATGATATAAAACTTTTAGTTGACGTAACAAGAAACTATTTATATAATTATAGACAAAATTACGCTTTTGGAGGCATTTTATGTTAAAGTATGAGGCATATCATTTTGGTGAAGGCACTCTTTTTTCAAATTATCATCCTGTGAGTCTTACTTATCAGGTTCATTTACACCGAAGCTTTGAATTTATTTATGTTAAGGCGGGTAATTTGGAAGTCTGCGTAAACAATAGAACCTTTGAACTTAAGAAAAATGACTGCATGCTTATTCTGCCTTATGAAATCCATTCCATTTCAACTAAGGAATACTCTGAAGCTGATATTTGTGTATTTTCGCCAAAGTACGTAAAGACCTTTGAAAATACTGCTTATGGTAAATTTCTTGAAAATCCCGTATTTAATCTATCCAGTACTTCAGAAGCTTTAGTACTAGACAAAATTTTCAGCGAAAATGCCAGTCTTCTCCAAATGAAGGCATGTCTTTACCTAATATGCTCCGAGGTAATAGAACAAACCAAATTACTTCCAAGCGAAAAAAGTGATTATCAGCTTCTTCATAAAATTCTAAGCTATGTTCAGGATAATTTCACTAAAGATATTTCCTTAAAGACCATCGCTAATGAATTCTGTTATAACTATAATTATCTTTCAAAATACTTAAATAGAATTTTAGGAATTTCCTTTGTAGATTTTATTAACCAAAATCGAGTAAGTTATGCAGCATATTTACTAATAAACTCAGAAGATCCAATTACAGATATTGCTTATAAATGCGGCTATTCAAGTATACGTTCCTTTAATAGAAATTTCTTTAAGATTACAAATACAACGCCCAAAAACTATAGACACTCTTAGTTTTTATATATTAAACTTATGTGGTAACTTACCGAAATCACATACGTTTTTATTCCACAGGACTTATGAAATTT
>NZ_LZZL01000100.1:0-15759 GCF_002006495.1 Clostridium sp. BL-8 | reverse complement strand
TTTTGTGTGAATCGCTTACTCAGCGAGCGTATGCGAGTCGAGCTTCTGCTATGATGGAAAATAGGCCGGCAAATGGACTTGTTATTTATTTGATTGTGCCTTATTCTTGATTTTTTTATTATTTGCTAAGTAAATCCGAGTTATTCATGTATAAAACAAAACATGATAATAACTTCTCTTAGAAAAGCCTCAAGAGAATATTTTTAAAAATAAAAAAAGAAGATACTATATTATTTTCATAAAAACTAAAATAATATAGTATCTTCTTTTTCGTTTATAATAACATAAATTTAAATTACTCTTTAATGCTTATTATTAATATTATTTTTCTAAAGCTTCTTTTAAGGTATGCCATGCTAAAACTGCACATTTAACCCTTGCAGGCATATTTGATATATTCTTAAAAGCCATTGCATCTTCTAAAGCATATAATTCTTCATCATCTTTAATTTCTCTTTTAATCATACCAATAAAGGTTTCAGTAAGTTCTAAAGCTTCTTTTATACTTTTACCTTTTATTAAATCTATCATTATTGAAGTTGAGGCCTGAGATATTGCACATCCCTGTCCTGTAAAAGCTAAATCTTCAATTATATCGTCATTTAATTTTAACTCTAAGGTTATTTCATCTCCACAGCTTGGATTATGACCCTTTTCTTTAATATCTGGATTTTCTAAATTTCTCTTATTGTGTTTAGATGTGCTGTGTTCCATAATTAATTCTGTATATATTGAATCTAAATCCATACTAATTACCTCCATTTTAAAAACATTTCATACGTCTTCTTAGTTGCTTCAATTAATCTATCTACATCTTCTTTAGTATTATAAAAGTAAAAACTTGCTCTGCAGGTTGCATTAATTCCCATATATCTCATTAAAGGCTGAGCACAATGATTTCCTGATCTTATAGCAACTCCAAAGGTATCAAAAACTGAAGCAACATCATGAGGATGAACACCTTCTATTTCAAATGAAATTAATCCGCCCATATGATCTATATTCTTTGGTCCATATATTTTTACATAAGATAATTTTGATAATTCCAAAGTAGCATATTTTAAAAGTTCTTTTTCTATTTCATGAATTTTATTCATGCCTATTTTTTCTAAGTAATCAATAGCTGCTCCAAGACCTACAGCTCCTTCTACATTTTGAGTTCCTCCTTCAAATTTCGAAGGTAATTCTGCAAAAGTAGCACTTTGTTCATAAACATATTCAATCATATCTCCACCTACTATATAAGGAGGCATATTTTCTAATAATTCCTTTTTACCATATACTACACCTATTCCCATTGGAGATAAAAGTTTATGCCCCGAAAACACTAAAAAGTCCGCATCTAATTCTCTTACACTAACCTTCATGTGAGGCACACTTTGAGAGCCATCAACTATTACTTTAGCACCTTTAGAATGAGCATAATCTATGATTTTCTTAACATCGTTTATTGTACCAAGAGCGTTAGAAACATGAGTTATGCTGACTAATTTAGTCTTTTCTGTTATTTTATTTTTTATTTCTTCTTCTGGAATTTCTCCATCTTCATTTATATACATATATTTTAATTCAGCTTTTTTTGCTTTTGCTACTATCTGCCATGGAATAAGGTTTGAATGATGTTCCAAAATTGAAATTACAATTTCATCACCTTCATTAACATTTTCCATACCATAAGATGCAGCAAGAAGATTAAAACCTTCTGTTGCGTTTTTGGTAAATACAATTTCTTTTGAAAATTCAGCATCTATAAAGTTTCTAACTTTTTCCCTCGCATCATCATAAGCTTTAGTTGCATCTATGCTAAGCTTATACGCACCTCTGTGAGGATTAGCGTTATTTGTTCTGTAATAATTTTCAATAGCTTCCAAGACTTGCACTGGCTTCTGAGTTGTCGCTCCGCTATCTAAATAAATTAATCTTTTTCCATCTTCACCTGCTTTCAAAACAGGAAAATCATCTAAAAAATTTACATTATTCATTTTTCAATCTCCTGTCTACTGTATCTAAGATTTCTTCTATAATATTACTATCACCAATCTCATCTATAATTGGATTAAAAGCAGCTCTAACAATCACAATCTTTGCTTCATCATAACTTAATCCTCTAGACATCAAGTAAAATAATTTATTCTCATCTATTTTTCCTGATGATGCTGAATGTTCTCCTGAAACATCATCTTCTTCACATAATAATATCGGCATTGCTTTAGCTCTGGCATCTTTAGAAAGCAGCATGCAATATTCATCTTCAGCTCCAACACTCTTTGCTGCACCTTGTTTAAAGTCTATTGTACCTTTAAAAGCTTTCTTAGCTTCACCTTGAAGTGCACCTTTAACATCTATATTTGATTTACTACCTATTCCTCTATGAGTAATAACATAATTGATATCTATAATTTTATTTCCATTACCTAGATATATAGCTTTTATATTAGAAGAGGATTTTTCTCCCAACAAATCACCATGATAGTTATAAATGCTATATTCTCCTCCAAGATCTACAGATATAAAATTAACTTTACCGTCCTCTTTACCTTCAGATGCATTTGAATCAATATGAACTATATCATCATTTAATAAGTTAATCTTAGTTAAGTTTACCTGACTATTTTTCTTTGAATATATTGTACATATACCGTTATGATATCCTTTTGAAGCATCTAGTGATTTGTATTTTATAATAATTGATGCCTTTGAATTTTCTTCTCCTACAACAATTAAATTATCAATTAATGTTGCGTTAGCTTTATCAAAATTAAATTCTATAATTATTGGCTCACTAACATTTGCATTCTTTTCTATAGTTATTAAATATCCAGCATTGAATTCTTCTTTGGCTTGTTTTATTAATTCTTCATTAGCGCCATATATAAACTCTTTATATAAAGGAAGTATCTTGTTATTCTCTAATTTTTGAATACATACTCCATCATTTGAACTTGTTATTTTTACATTATCAAATTTTTTAATTTCATTAATATTTAATTTCCCAAGGCTTATATCATTAATGTTAAGCCACTTTTTTGTCCTTACTGGAGTCTTATTTAAATTATCTAATTGTACAGCCTTCATTAATCTCACCTACCCTATGTTTCCTTCTAATTCTATATTGATTAAATTATTCATCTCCACTGCGTATTCTAATGGCAATTCCTTAGATATCGGTTCTACAAAACCTCTAACTATCATTGATTTAGCTTCATTTTCACTTATTCCTCTAGTCATCAAATAAAAAATAGCCTCATCACTTATCTTACCAATCTTAGCTTCATGTCCTATCTCAACTTCGTCATTTAATAAATCTATAACTGGAATAGTATCAGATTTTGATTTATTGTCCAGCATTAAAGATTCACAGGAAACCATAGACTTTGAATTGTAAGCATTGTCATTTACCTTTAATACTCCTCTATAAGTAGCCTTTCCACCATTTCTAGAAATTGACTTTGAGTTTATTGTAGAGAAAGTGTTTGGTGCTGCATGTATTACTTTAGCTCCTGTATCTAAATTTTGCCCTTTTCCTGCAAAGGACACTCCAGTAAATTCTGCTCTAGCACCTTCACCTTTTAAAATGCTCATTGGATATAACATGGATATTTGTGATCCAAAGGAACCTGATACCCATTCGATAGTTCCATTTTTTTCAACAATTGCTCTTTTAGTATTTAAATTAAGCATATTCTTTGACCAATTCTCTATAGTACTGTATCTAAGAGTTGCTCCTTCTTTAACATAAAGTTCAACGCAGCCTGCATGTAAATTGGTCACGCTGTATTTTGGAGCTGAACATCCTTCAATAAAATGAAGCTTTGCTCCTTCGTCGACTATTATCAAAGTATGTTCAAATTGCCCAGCACCAGGTGAATTTAACCTGAAATATGATTGAAGTGGTATATCTACATTAACACCTTTAGGAACATATACAAAGGAACCACCAGACCAGACAGCTCCATGAAGAGCAACAAATTTATGATCATTTGGTGTAACACATTTCATAAAATACTCTTTAACTATATCTTCATGTTCCTTTAGAGCAGTTTCCATATCAGTATAAATAACGCCTTGTTTAACTAATTCCTCTTTTATACTGTGATAAACTACTTCTGAGTCATATTGAGCACCAACTCCTGCAAGAGATTTTTTTTCTGCTTCTGGAATTCCTAAGAGATCAAAGGTCTTTTTTATGTCTTCAGGCACTTCATTCCAAGAACCAACTAAGTTACTTTTAGGACGAACATATGTTACAATATTGTCCATGTCTAAAACATCTAATTCTGGTCCCCAGGTTGGCATTTCCGATTTATTATATACTTCTAAAGATTTTAATCTAAAATCCTTCATCCATTGTGCTTCTTTTTTTTCTTCTGAAATAGTTTCTATTATTTCCTTGGTTAAACCTTTTTTTGATTTAAAACTGAAACTATCTTCGTTTTTAATATCATATATTCCTCTGTCCATTTCATCTATAAGATTTTTTTTCTTATTCTCCATGCAACTTCACCACCTTATATTGCTAGACTTTCTTTAAAAGATTCATATCCTTTTTCTTCAATTTCCTTAGCTAAACTGCCATCTCCAGTTTTAACTATTCTTCCATCAACTAACACGTGAACAAAATTTGGTTCTAAATTTTCTAAAATTTTTGTGTTGTGAGTTATGATTAAGACTCCATTATTCTCACTAGAGAACATCTTTATTCCCTTTGAAACAATCCTTATTGCATCAACATCTAATCCTGAGTCAGATTCATCTAATATGGCTAATTTAGGATTCAAAGTAAGCATTTGTAGTATTTCATTTTTCTTCTTCTCACCACCAGAAAAACCTACATTTAAATATCTACCTGCGTAGCTTTCATCCATCTTTAACTCTTTCATATTCTTCTTTAGATCTAAATCAAATTTAAAATGTTTTAATACATTTCCATCAGATGCTCTTTTTGCATACTTCAAAAAATTTTCTACGGTTATTCCTGGAATCTCTTCAGGATATTGAAAAGATAAAAATAATCCCTTTTTAGCTCTTTCATCTGTTTTTAAATCATTAATATTTTCACCTTCAAATTCTATGTCTCCACTTAGCCTCTTGTACCTTGGATTATTCATTAAACCATTTGCAAGGGTTGATTTCCCAGCTCCATTAGGTCCCATTATCACATGGATTTCACCTTTATTAATTTCAAGATTTAGTCCTTTTAATATTTCTTTGTCATCTGCTTCTATTCTTAAATCACACACTTTTAATAGATTTTTTTTCATGACTGTTCCCCTTTTCTATCACTATATTTACTTTCTAAAAACCTCTAAAAAATTATTATGAGTTTTATTTTATATTTACAAATTTCTTTAATATGTATAATTTTAAAGTGCATTCAAAATACACTTTAAAATTATATCTTAATATTAGCACAGGTTTTTTTAATGTGCAATATAAATGCACTTTTAATTTTTATTTAATTTTCTTTTTCTATAGAATAGGTTATAATAAATATGCAGAAAGGATGTGGAAATATGAACTTATCTAAATTTTCAGATTATGGTTTTAGAATTTTAATCTATCTAGCTAAAAATCAAGATAGATTGTGTACGGTTGAAGAATTAGCATGTAATCTTGAAATATCGGAGCACCACTTAAAAAAAATTGTTCATAGATTAGGTAAAACAGAATATGTGATATCCACCAAAGGAAGAAATGGTGGTCTTAAACTTGGCATGGATCCCAAAGATATTAATCTAGGTAAAATTTTAGTTATAACTGAAGATAGTTTAAATATATCGGAATGTTTTTCTAGTGCAAAACATACTTGCACCCCTGATTCAAAATGCAAATTAAAATCTATTTTAAACTCTGCAATAAATTCTTTTATTGGTGAGGTAGGTGAACACACCTTACAAGACATTCTCTAATTCTTTAGTATTTCAAAGGAATTGTCCAGTATGATTATGATTTACTTAAATTTGTTTCAAGTAAAATAAAGGTGCTATGGCTTTCATTGCTATAACACCTTTGTTTTATCATTTATATTTATGTTCTAACTTTTCTAATATTAATATATTTTCATATTTTATAGCTGTATTCTTTTCCTCAAAATCAAGACATTCATTGTTAATACACTCTAATATTTCATTTTTCAATTCACGTTTAGCGAATTTATATATAACATTATCTTCTTTTTCAATATGTCTTTCCAACAAATGAGTATAAGAAATTGCATTTGAAATTACATCTAAAACAGCTTCCTCATTTCCACTTTGTACATTTTTTAAAGCTTCTTCAAGATTTCCTATATATAATCTTCCAAGATCATGTTCCACAAGCATTCCATACTTGACTATTTTTTCAGCAGTTTCACCTATTTCATCCACCATTTTATTAAAAAGCATTACTTCTTCTTTCTTATGGTGATGAGAATCTGCATAATTTCTGATAAAGTTTATTATGTCATAAAAATCGTCATAATCTATTTTATCACCTTTAAATACTTTAAAGCATGCTTTTCTAACTACAACCAGCATTTGCTTTATATACTTGTGTTCTTCCATCATTAAAGCTATTGCATCCATATATTTCTCCTCCTATCCTTAAAGTTGCTTTTTATATACTATATATTATTTTCTTTTAATTATCTTAATATCATCAGCTTCTTCAATATATTCAAAATTAGAATTTACTTCCTTTACAAATGCTTTAATCCATATACTTCTTAACTTATAAAAGTAATTAACATCGCCTTCTTCTTCATTCCATATATCACTATGAACACAAAGCATTCTTTTCCACTCAACTATATCTTCTTCTGAACGTATAACTTCATTAACTGTATCACATGGCATTCCATCTAGAATATAGTCGTTAATACTGTTAAATATCTCTGGCGCGTTAACAAGCTCCATTCCTTTTTCTTTAACTTCTTGTGCTGCTTTAATTCCCTGCTTTAAATAAATATCTTCAAACTTTGCAGTAGCTTCCTTATTATTATTTAGAACTTTTGTTGTCCAAGCTGCCATTCTTCCTTCAGCAGAATGGATTTTCCCTTGAAGCCAGCCATGAATGTTGCTTGTATCTATCATTTCTTCTAGTGGAAGGTTAGGAGTTGGATCGCCATACTTTCCATTAATTTCTTTGCGTAATTCTTCTACATTTAAACCTTCAGTTTCAGCAAGTTTAATAATTTCTTGCTCTAATTTTTCAAACCATAAAATTTTGTTAAACAGCCAATAATGTATCTTTCCTAAAAATAGACTCATAGTAGTACCTCCATTGTATAAAATATATTAAAATATTGTATTTAAGCCATTTTACATATTTTTATTATGTGATTTACATTAATATATTATTATAAAATATATGTAAATATCACAAAACTTTTTATCGTTTTTATTGACGTCATATAATTTTTTTACATTATGTTTATTTCTTAAATCTATAATACTATATATATAATTCTTTTTATGTAACATTTGATACGATAAAAGATATTTTTTTAGAAACAATTATAGAAATTACTATAATAACCAAGCAAAGTATTATCTATACATTCATAACTTTTTAGCATCTGTTAAAAATTAATTAAATATTTCATCAAAAAATGCAGCCATTATTAATGACTGCACTTAATGGGATTTAAAATAAAAATTGAGGTCAAATCAATTTTTACAAATATATTTTATCACAAATTAGCCAATAAGAAAAAATAATTCTAAAAAAGATATCTTATTCTATTTTTTCCATGCTTAATTTACCACTTTTTATTTTTATATGCATATTAATTTTCATTATATCGCCAAATTCCTGTGCTTTTAACCTATAAATTCTGAACGCTAACTTACTGCTGCCTATAATTTTTTTGATGTAATACAGCTAGCCTTAATAGAAAATACATAATAAAAACCTTAATCGGAATCATTATAATATCTTTAAAAGCTCTTAAAGGAATAAGCGCAGTAAATCCTTTTCCATATAATATTGATAACCAAAATGTATTCAAGAATATATCTATTGCTACTGTTTCAATTATAATAGCTATTATACATCTAGCTAAAGTTATCTTTTTATTGTATAGTATAATTCCATATAAAATTCCTGCAAGTATTCCAGATATAGTGAATCCAGGAAAGTACGGACCATTAGGAATTATTAAATAATTAATAATATCACTCATTCCACCACACATTCCAGCAACAATTGGTCCAAATAGCATCCCAATCATTGATGTTGCTAAAAATCCTAAACTTATACGCATGACTGGCGTAATTGGAATTGTAAAAAGATTAATTACTATTCCTATAGTCGTTAACATGGCTACAGTGACTAAATTTCTTACACTCTTTAATTCCTTTGATGAACATAAAAAGCTTTCACAAAAATTTTTCATAAAAAAACCTCCCTTCCTTAACAATTCTCTTATCTAAAATTTAAATAAGAATTGTTAATTTTATTTCAGCTATACTAGAGTAAACTTTATTACTAAAGCAAGTTGTTTTTTTACCGTTTGCTGAAATAAAAGAGAGAAACTCCTTTAAATAACAGCGGAATGCGACATCTGTACCGCAAATTAAAAATTTTTCGTTCAAGAGACAACTTCCCGTCCTCTTAACACTTAACGCACAAATATCTACTCTGTAAAATAATTCTATTGTAATATAATATTAGTACATCAATATATTTACGTCAATATTTTATTATTAAATATAAAATTCCATAATGACAAGCATCTAGTATTTCACTCTTAATTTGATTAGTTTATCATTCACATTTAATTAATTTGCTTCATTATTTTCAATAAAAAATAACATTATGCTTCAAAATAGAATAACTATCCTTAAATAATTGTATCATTCAAGGATAGCTATTTTTATTATTGATTAATTTTTATAAATTATTCTTGTACTGGTTTCTTTAAGAAACCTAATATTATTGCACCAACTACAGATCCAGCAAGTATAGCTCCAAGATAAGCTATTGGATTAGTTACAATTGCAATAACAAATATTCCACCATGAGGTGCTCTTAATGCACATCCAAATGCCATTGAAAGTGCACCTGCAACTGCTGAGCCAATTATACAAGATGGTAATACTCTTATTGGGTCTGCTGCTGCAAATGGTATTGCTCCTTCAGAAATAAACGAAAGTCCCATTATATAGTTTACAAGTCCTGCCTGTCTATCTTTTTCAGTAAATTTACTTCTAAAGAATGTAGTACATAATGCAATTACAAGTGGTGGAACCATACCACCAGCCATAACAGCAGCCATTATATCAAAATTTCCACTAGCAAGAGATGCTGTACCAAAAAGATAAGCTGCTTTATTAACTGGGCCTCCCATATCAACAGACATCATTCCGCCTAATACAATTCCTAAAAGGATCTTACTTGTTCCGTTCATTGAATTAAGTCCATTACTAATTGCTGTATTTATAACTCCCATAACTGGGTTGATGAATAGAATTATTACACCAACTAAGAATATTCCAAGTAATGGATATAACAATACTGGTTTTATACCTTCTAAGCTACGAGGTAAATTTGCAAATAATTTCTTTAAACCAAGAACTAAATATCCTGCAATAAAACCTGCAAGTAATGCACCTAAGAAACCTGAGCTTACAGCTGGTACCTTTGGATCAAATGCACTTGCAAAAGTGACTCCTGCATTTGCTAAAGCTCCACCAACAAAACCTACAGCAAGGCCTGGTCTATCTGCAATACTCATCGCTATAAATCCAGCAAGAACAGGTAGCATAAATCCAAATGCAGTTCCCCCAATATTCTTTAATACAGCTGCAAGTGGTGTACCTGTACCAAAGGCACCAGGATTTGCAGGATTCCATGTGTCAAAAAGGAATGCAAGTGCTATAAGTATACCTCCGCCTATAACGAATGGTAACATATGTGATACACCATTCATAAGATGTTTGTAAATTTGGCGCCCTACAGATTCATTTCCAATATCCATGTTTCCTTCATCACCTTTTCCATCATGATGATATACTGGCGCATTTCCACTGGTTGCTTCTTGTATTAAATCTTTGGCTTTATGGATTCCATTGGCAACTGTAGTATTAATGACTTTCTTACCATTAAATCTAGCCATTTCAACATTTTTATCTGCTGCAATAATTATGCATTCTGCATTTGCAATTTCTTCTTTAGTTAAAACGTTTTTAGCTCCTCCAGAACCATTTGTCTCAACTTTTATAGAAACGCCTAATTCTTTTGCCTTAGTTTCTAAGCTCTCTGCAGCCATGTAAGTATGTGCGATTCCTGTCGGACAAGCAGTTACTGCTAAAACTCTGTACCCATTGCTACTCATATTATTCTCTCCTTTCACTTCATTCGGAAACTTCTCGATTTCCTTTTTATCTATTAATTTAAGGAATTCATCTTTATCTGAACAATTTATTAAATTATTTCTAAATGCTTCATCCATCAATATTGTAGACAGCCTTGCTAAAACTTCTAAGTGTAAATTATCATTATTATCTGGCACTGCAATCATAAAGAAAAGGTTTGCAGGCTGGCCGTCTAAAGAATCATAATCAATACCTTTTTTACAGATTGCTGCAGCAAGTGCTGCCTTCTTTACAGCTTTTGTTTTTCCATGTGGAATAGCAATTCCATCACCGATACCTGTTGTACTCAATTCTTCTCTTGCTAATATGGCTTTTTTATATTCTTCCTTGTTATTTAAATTCCCTGTTTTATCCATTAAATCAACTAATTCATTAATACATTGCTCTTTTGTACTAGGATTAAAATCTAAATCTATTCCTTGTTTTTGTAATAAGTCTATGATTCTCATTATTAGTCCTCCTTTGATAATATAAATATAATTTGATATAAAATCAGCCAATAAACAATTTTTGGGTAATAATCATATATCTATGCTAAATGAAATTAAGTATAATATATGATTGAAATTAATATATGTAGTAATCAAGTTCATATTTAATTTTATAATTTATCAATTAGTACTGATTAAATAAATATTAGAATCGTTATTACAACATATATTAAATTAAAAATCATATAAGCATAAAGATTTTATATTTGTTTTAATAAGGAATATACCTCTTCTTTTGTTGCAAGTTCTTCTGAAAATGCACTTGCACTTCCTGTTGCAATTCCCATTTTAAAAGCTTCGTAAATATCTTCAGTTTTTAAATATCCACATAAGAAACCTGCTACCATTGAATCTCCTGCTCCAACTGAATTTTTTAATTTTCCCTTTGGTACAGCTTTTTTCATAGGCTCCCCAGTTTCGGGTAAGAGAATTGCTCCATCTCCTGCCATTGATATAAGAACATTTTTTGCTCCCATCTCTTGAAGCTTCTTGCCGTATTTGATTATATCTTCATCATTTTTTAATTCCACATTAAACATCTCAGCAAGCTCATGATGGTTTGGTTTAATTAAAAATGGCCTATATTTCAATACATTTAACAATAAATCCTTAGTTGCATCAACTATAAATTCGACTTCTTTATCTAATAAACTGCTCATGATGTCTTCATAAATATCATCAGGAACGCTATTAGGTATACTTCCTGATAATATTAAATAATCACCTTTACTTAAACTTGAAAGTTTATCATATAATGCTTCTAAATCTTGCTTAGTAATTTGCGGACCAGAACCATTTATTTCCGTTTCACCATCACTTTTGAGTTTTACGTTAATTCTAGAAAAACCATTTCTTAATTTTATAAAATCACAATTTACACCATGACTTTTGATTTTTCTTAATATCTCATCACCAGTGAATCCTGCAATATATCCAAGGGCTGTATTTTCAATTCCTAGATTTTTAAGAACTATAGATACATTTATTCCTTTGCCGCCTGCATAAATTTTTTCTTCTTCAGTTCTATTTAAAAAATCAACCTTAAATGAATCGACCTTAACAATGTAATCTAAAGAAGGATTAAGAGTTATTGTGTTAATCAATCTTCATCACCTCTATCACTTTAGTATCATAATTAATGCTATTATCACTTATTTTAGTTGTAATAAGTGTTGAGTCTTTTATTGCTCCAAAAGTTATAAAGCTAACCTTTTCTAATTTAGATTCATCTGCTAAAACAAATGATTCCTTGCATAATTTCATTGCCTGAGCTTTAACCATCGCTTCATTTACATCTGGTGTTGTATACCCACTCAAGTTACTTACACCATTTACGCCAAAGAAACCTTTTGAAAAATTATATTTCTTCAAATCTTCAACTACGCTACTTCCAACAATTGCTTCAGTAAGAGCCTTCACTTCTCCACCTACAATGAAAGTTCTATAGCCTCTTTCTAAAAGTTTTTTGGCATGAACAATTCCATTTGTTACAACCGTTAAGTCACTAGCTTCAATAAAATCAATAATCAACTCTGTAGTTGTACCTGCATCTAAGTAAATCATATCACCTTCTTCGATTAGAGAAGCAGCGTATTTAGCTATTTCATATTTTTCATCTACATTTAAAGATTGTCTTATATTAACCTTATAGTCGTGCTTAGATGTACTTTCTCCAATTGCTATTGCACCACCATGAATTTTTTTCAAAAGACCTTCTCCATCAAGAGTATTCAAATCTCTTCTAATTGTAGATTCTGATGCATCCAGTAATTTAACTAAATCTGTTACGGATACTATTCCTTTTATTTTTAATTCTTGAAGAATGATATTAAACCTTTCCTCTGTAAACATTGTCATCGCTCCTCTATAATCATAATAACTCATCTCTTTTTAAAAATCAATCATTTTCTTTCAAAATAATTCAAAACTTTTCATTTTTATTGTTCGACACAATATTTTATGATTTTTTTTGAATTTTTATTATTTGTTTTGATTATTATAAATCACTTAATTCCTTTAAAACCATTTCTAGCAGAACTCCTTCTTTAGTTGGATAATCATAATTACTACTTTCCTCTATACATCGCTCTACAAATTCGCATGATTTTTTTACGGCTTTCCCTAGATCCATCCCCTTTAGTATCATTCCAATTAATGCAGCTGCAAATATATCTCCAGTTCCAGGATAAGATTTTTCAAATCTATCTCGAATTAATACTTCAATTGAATCATCTTTTCCATTATAAATAGAAGTCCCGATTTTATTCTTATCTTTTACAGGAATACTGGTAATAACAACATTTTCACAACCTAACTTATGTAACTTTCTTGAAATTATTAGAACTTCTTCTTCACTTACAGTATCCTTTATTATCTCTTCTCCTGATAAGAAACAAGCTTCTGTAAAATTAGGAGTGATTATCTTTGAATACTTTATTAAATCCTTTAGCTTTTTAGAATAGTCGTTTTTAAAATTACTATAATATTTTCCGTTGTCTGCAAAAATCGGATCAAATATAATTAACGAACTATCTTCCTCTCTCATAGATTTTAACAAACTCAGTGTTTCATCTGCATTATCAATACTGCCTAAATAACCAATAAATATTCCTTGAAAATTCATATTTATCTCACTATAATGCTTGAAGGCTTTACCAATATATTCTTCTAATTTTACTATAGCTGGTACCCCAAAACCGCCTGTATGTGTTGTTAGTATCATGGTCGGTATAGGACAGACTTCTACTCCTAAAGTAGATAAAACAGGAATTATATTAGTTAAAGCAGCTTTTCCAATACCACACATATCATGTATTGCCGCCACTCTTTTTATTGGCTTCTTCATATATATCCTCCTTGTATAATCTAGCTTCTTTGCTCAAATAAATCATATTCATTCAAATACGTTCATAAAATTTATTAAAATACATTTTACTTACTAAAATATTATAAACTTATTGCTTTAATCAATCAAATAATTCCAAAGACAGTTATGTTTTTTAGAAAGAATCTTCATTCTAATAATCACTAATATATATTTTAAGATTTATTTTAATTAAAATAAAAAGCAAGCAGAGTTTTTTAGCTCTACTTGCTTTTTTATCTATTTTACCTTATAAAACTTTTATAATATATATTTCAATATTAATCTGTAAGGATTTTAACTCTAACTGTCAATTGTACTTTCTACATTGATAATTACAACATATTATACTATAATGTAACACCTTGCTTTAGGATTGAGATTTCTTTAAACTTATTAATTTCATTATTTACTAGTTTTCCACCCGAAACTTCAATTATATAGTTTAATAATTCTTCAGTTACATCATTTAAGTTTTTATCTTCTACTAAACATCCAGCATTAAAGTCCATCCAATGTGGTTTTAATTTAAATAAAGGTGAATTAGTAGCTATTTTTATAGTTGGGACAAAAGTTCCAAATGGAGTTCCTCTTCCTGTTGTAAATAATACAACATGACAACCTGCCGCTGCAAGGGCAGATGCTGCAACTAAATCATTACCCGGTCCACTTAATAAATTCAATCCATTTACTTTTAGTGTTTCTCCATATTTAAGTACATCTACAACTGTTGCATTACCAGATTTTTGAGTACATCCAAGAGATTTATCCTCTAGTGTTGTTATACCACCAGCTTTATTTCCTGGAGATGGATTTTCATATATAGGTTGATTATAAGACATAAAATATTCTTTAAAATCGTTTATTAAATGTACAGTTTTATCAAAAACTTCACTGTTCTTAGCTCTATTCATTAAAATTGTTTCTGCACCAAACATTTCAGGAACTTCAGTAAGAATTGTAGTTCCTCCTTGAGATACTAAGAAATCTGAGAAACTACCTACAAGCGGATTTGCAGTTATTCCAGATAAGCCATCTGAACCACCACATTTTAAACCAACTTTTAATTTTGATAAAGGAATAGCTACTCTTTTATCATTCTTCATGTTTTCATAAAGATCTTTTAATATTTTAGATCCTTCTTCTATTTCATCAGAAACTTCTTGAGATACTAAAAATTTAATTCTATTTTTATCGTAATCTCCTAAAGATTCAATAAATTCTTTCATGGTATTATTTTCACAACCAAGTCCAAGAACTAATACTCCTCCTGCATTTGGATGTTTAACTAAATTTCCAAGCATAGTTCTTGTATTAACGTGATCATCTCCAAGTTGAGAACATCCATAATTATGCTTGAATACTTCAAGTCCATCAATGCCTACAGGATTTACTTCTTGCTTAAATTTTTCAAGTATTCTTTCACCAATACCATTTACACAGCCAACAGTTGGTACAACCCAAAGTTCATTTCTGATTCCTACATTTCCATTTTCTCTCTCATAACCTTGAAAAGTAAGTTTTCTATCTGATGCTGGAATTTCCACTAAATCCTGCTCAAAAGTATATTCTTTTATTCCATTTAAATTTGTTTTTATATTATGAGTGTGAACCCATTCACCAGCTCCAATATTCTTTAATGCATGACCTATTGGATATCCATACTTAATTACATTTTCATCAGCTCTAATATCAACTATAGCAATTTTATGTCCTCTTTTAACGTCTTCTTTTATTTCAATTTTCTTATTATCTACTTCTATAGTTTTACCCTTAGCTAAATCTGTAAGTGCAACCACTACATTATCTTTTTCATTGATTTTTATAAACTCTTTCATATCTATTCCCTACTTCCATTCATAATTGTTATAATTAACAATAAATTTATTGTAATTTCTATGCAATTTCAAAGTAGATTCAAAATCACATAGAAAATCAATTTAAAGTTTAATTATTAGTTTGGAATATTAAAGAACTTCTTTAACAGCTTCTTTCATACCTGCTTTTTCAATTATTGCTAAGTATTCAGTAACCTTGTCGGTTAAAC
>NZ_LZZL01000099.1:0-17084 GCF_002006495.1 Clostridium sp. BL-8 | reverse complement strand
TATTACCATAAATATTCTTCAGAATATGCTTGGAGAATGAGGCTTAAGAAGGTATTTGAGCTTAAATATAATGTTTATGGATGCAGTATTGTCAATGACATGATAGTTAGAGAAAATTTGAGAATGTATAATAGAAATTAAGTACTATGATTTCTATGAATAGACAATAAAAAATCCTAAATTTATATATTGAATTCAGGATTTTTTGTTACGTTCAACGGTTATGGCATTGTAGTTTTACCGACGTGTCCATATGAAACGATAGACTCATCTTGATGTTTTGAGTGCGTTTTTATTTTTCTTGTTTACCAGTATAAGAAATTATCTGAGTTTAATGTCAACTATTCTTATTACCTTCTATTAACTCTTTCAAGCTAATACTAGGATTAGTATAGCGTTTTCTGTTTTGTGTTATATTCTTATAGTTAATAGCCTGCTTTGGGCACCATTGCACACATGCCATACATTGTTCACAATTGTGATTAAAACTAGGTTTTTTGTTTTTCATTACTATGTTCGAAACAGGGCAGACTGCCTCACAGGTTCCACAACCTATACAAGCATCGGAAACATTAAAACCTTTGTCTTTTCTGGCGTATATTAATTTTTGTCCAATAGCAGTTGATATATTAAGAGGCTCGTTCACTTTACCTATTGGCTGCTGTGTTTTAGCAGCTATCTTTTGTGCTAATGCAGGTATATTATCGGTAGCAATTTGATATTTCTCTTGGGCTCTCTCGTTCAAGTCATACATGGCAACATAATTTCCAACCATAATAATTTTCTCTGCAAAATTAAGTGTCACACCTTTTTTTGCTAAAATTTTGGCGGGAACAGTTAACGCAACACCACTAATATTGCCACATCCAGTCACAGCAAAAAAATATGCGTCTTTACTTTTTTCAAGCGACATTTCGCTTATAAATTGTTTTACTCTTCGCGGCAAATTTAAGGCGTATGTCGGATAGACAAAACCGATATAATCATACACTTCATTGCTGTCATGTTTCCCTTTACTCATTGATACCAGAGTGCAATCTGGCAATGCCTCAGCTATCTTTTTTGCTAACTGTAAGTTGTTCCCTGTTCCTGTAAAATAATAAATAACACTTTTCACTTTCAATTACCTCCTTATTTGTTACAATCAATATCAACTATATAACTATTTTATATAGTTATAGCTAAAAATCACAACTGCCAGCCTAGCAGGCAGTTGTAACGAGCATTAAAAAATCAGTCATTATTATAGTGACTTAGAAATATCCGCCAGAGTTGTTTTTTTGAGAGATTCCTTCATGGCGATTTCAGCATCCTGCATACAATTTTTTATGAGCAACTTTAAATTATCAATTCTTGGATCTTCAATTAGAAAATCAATGTCCATCTTAAATAAAGAGCCGTGTTCAACTGCTAAAAATATGTCTAATAGAGTTATTTCTGCAATTGGTTTTCCTAAAATAACTCCGCCTTTAGCTCCTTCTTTTGTCGTTGTGAGTCCAGCGGCATTAAGACTTCTCAATATTCTAACCACTGTTGGAGCGGGTATTTTAAGAAATTCGGCAATAGTCTTTGCCGATACAAACTCAAATCCATATTCCTCCATTTTTTGATTAATTAAAAGACTAATGGAAATCGCTCTTGAAAATTCTGTTGAATATGCCACAATTCTTCCCTCCTTTTGCATTAACTAAATCAACTATACATTTATTTGATATAGTTGTCAAGAGAAAATAAATATTGTAACCTTGAAAGCTAAAATCAATCCAATATTGATAGGCAAGGTAATTTAATTATGGAATTAGCATGTAAAGGTAGAATTACACATAATGAATTAGAAACATTATATCATAGTAAAGGTGTAGGCACATTTGTAACGAAAGAAATTGTTAAAATTGGATTTAAGGGATTAGGGTTAAATAGAATTATTCTTACTGCTTCTGAAAAGAATATAGGTGAAATCAAGGCATATAAAAAAGCAGTTAGGAAAAACATATTTTTGTGAATAGTAATTTAAATAAATTATAGTAACTTGATTTATATTAAAGAAAGAGTTATACTTAATGGTACTTTATAGTACTCAATAGTACTAATGAGTTTTAAGGCGAGGTGATTAATATGGATGAAAAACAAAAATTGATTATGGATGTAGCACAAGAACATTTTAATAGGAAAGGACTTCAATCTACCTCAATAGATGAGATTGTAAAAGTATGCAAGATATCAAAAGCAACTTTTTATAAATACTTTTCAACAAAAGAGGATTTAGCAAATGAAATTCTTTCATATTCTAGTAAAAAGTTTTTAAGTAGTGCAAAAGCTATTGATAATAATCTTGAAATTAATGATAAAGAAAGATTAAAAAAGAAGATAATTCTTATATGGGAATATATACTTTATGATAGACGTCTTAACATAGAAATAATAGAAAATTTTTCAGAAGATGAATCTAAGTCAATAAGCAAATTAAAAAATATAATAAAAAATACAATATTAGATGAGTATAGCAAGAGTTTAATTATTGTATATGGAGAAGAAATAAAATCCATTGTGTGGGAACTAATATTTTTAATAGATAGTTTAGTACATGAGTTTGTTTTAATCATGCGCATAAAAAATGAAAAGTTTGAACCAGATTTTGTTGGAGATTATATTATACGAATGATAGATATAACAATTGAAAATCTAAAAGGTATAAAGCCTATGATTGATAAATCTGTTATTTATTATTTAGAGGATAATGTAGATGATAATTTGTACTCATCTGAAAAAGCACTTTTTCTTGAAACAATAAAAAAATTAAAAGAACTTATACAAAAAGATGCTGCTCTTGTTAGACAAAACAAGCTGATAGAAGCAACGAATAAGTTAGAGGAAGAAGCTAAAGCGGGATTATACGATTCTTTGATGATGGATGCATTGCTTTCATTTTTAGAGAAGGAAAAAGTATTAAAAGCAGAAGTTTCTATACTGAATAACTTAAAAAATAAACTAGGGGATGATATTGAATGAATAAAATAGATAATATAGGCAAGAGAGAAAGAAGTATAATTGTAGCTATTGTAATAGTAGGATCGTTCTTAACTTCACTTAATCAGACTGTATTAACTTCTGCACTGCCAACTATGATGAAAGATTTTAATGTTGATGCCAATATTGCACAGTGGCTAACTACAGTTTATTTACTAGTTTTAGGGATAGTTATTCCAACTACTGCATTTTTAGTAAATAAAATTACTACAAGAAAATTATATATTTCAGCAATGGTGCTTTTTTTAATAGGATGTATTGTTTCTATATGCGCTCAAAATATTAGTGTTATGATAATTTCACGTATTATTCAAGCAATAGGAGCTGGAATTTTGGTACAATTGGTACAAGTTGTTATGATAAATGTATATCCCAAAGAAAGCAGAGGAGCAGCTATGGGGATATATATGCTTACTTTGGGATTTGGTACAGCAATTGGACCTACATTTTCTGGATTTGTAATAGATTTTTTTGGATGGAGAAGTTTGTTTTATATGATTTCTACTATTTCTATTTTGGATATTGCAGTAGCAATGTTCTTATTAAGAAATGTTGGAGAAATAAGGAAAGATAGCAAGCTAGATTTTATATCTGTTATTTTATCTACTTTAGGATTTGGAGGAATACTAACTGGTGTAAGTAATCAAGGAAGCTATGGATGGGAAAACCCTATTACTTATATTCCATTAGTAGTTGGAACAGTATCTATTATTGTTTTTGTTTTAAGACAAGTTAAGATAGAAAATCCTTTATTAGAATTGAAAGTATTTAAAAGCAGAGATTTTGCAGTTAGTACTATACTAATTTGTATTGCTTATGCAGGTATGATGTCAGCTACAATTTTACTTTCTATTTATGTTCAATCTTTTCGTGGATATTCTGCAGTTATTTCTGGACTTGTAATGCTTCCAGGTTCTTTTTTATTTGCTATATTAAGTCCTGTGACTGGAAAAATTCTAGATAAATATGGTCCGCGTGCTATATGTATATTAGGTATGTTTTTGCTTTGTATAGGAACATTTGCTTTTTCATATTTAGGTGAAAATACATCATTAATTTATGCTACAATTATGTTTTGTTTGAGAATGATAGGCTTGGTTTGTATTTTATCTCCACTTACAACATGGGGGATTAATTCACTTGGGAAAGAATATATTGCACATGGCACTGCAATTAGTAATACATTGCGTCAGGTATCAGGAGCTATTGGTTCTGCTATATTTATTACTCTTATGGCAAATGCAGCTAAGATAAGTAACGCAACCTCACCTATAGCTTCGAGTATTCATGGAATGGATGTATCTTTCAAAATATCTGCAATTTTAATGGCAGTTGCACTTATAGGAATAATTTTATATGTAAAAGATGATAGTAAAAAAGAAAATAGTATTAAATCAGAATATGAAGAATCTATATAAAATTTTCTTAAATAGATGATAATAATTTATAAAAAAGTAAGGTGTCTAAAAGTAAACTTGAGATCACCTTACTTTTTTAGTACACAATTTTCTTACATTGAGTAGTATAGATGGACAATCCTACCTATAATTTTTTTAGGCTATATTTCAGCATAATATTAAACATAGCCAAATAAATAAACTGAGACTCATAGTTAAATGAAGTAAAAACCACGCAATTGAACGTGGTTTTTTTATTATACAATAGTAGTTAAGCTATTGTTTTTAATTGTGAAGAAGCAGTATATGCTTGAAGGATACCTCCAATAAATAATCCAACAGAAAAGCCACACAATAATGAATATAAAGTACTAAAGTAAAGTGTGCTATATAATGATGGATTAATGCTTAGAGCAACACCTAATAAATATTTCACGAAGAAATTAACAATGACAAAAATTAATGGCAAATAAGTGCCTGTCTTATATAGTGAATTATCTTTTATATATAGCTTTCTGTATCGCGAATATAGAAAATAAGATATTAATAAACCAAAACACATAAAGATGATATAAAAAATCATAGCAATATTTAAATAACTAAAACCTGTAAATAATTTTTCTAAGCCCCAAACCATAAAAATCAATGGCACAATAAACATTTTAGGGAAAGATACTTCACCATCTTTTGCTGAATTAAGTCCTCGTTTTAATAGAAAAATAAGTAAAATCCAAACATAAAAAGGGGTTCCGCTTATGACTTCTGCAATAATATTAATAACATTCATATAAATACCTTCTTTCAATTCATATCATGGAGTAAGATTACAACAAAAGATAGATAGGGGCAATACGAATTGGCATAAGAGGTATATTTATATACATAAGAGGTATAAAAGATAATATGAAATATAACTAAGCAGAGAAAAAATCAACAACAGTTTTTAAATTACTGCTGTTGATTTTTTCTATTTCTATCTAAGATTTCATTCATTTTCTTAACTTCGAGTTTATCATGTTGATAGTTAATAATTCTTACCAAAATATAAATTACTACAATTTGTATGGAGGTTAAGAATATTGTGTTAATGGACATATTCCAACTAAAAACGTAATTTGAACCTATAACCATTGCCCAAGCTATGAGTATAAATAATAAGGAGTTAAATATTGAATCTCTAGGAATAATATATTTATTAATGAGTACTTTTATTAATGTCAAAATTAAAGATAAACCTAAAAGGTCATGTAATATTTGATTATTTAAATTTTGTCCGCTTATAAGTTGGAATAATACAATTACAGTAAAAACTATGGAGGTTAATTTTAATATTTTTTTAAAATATTCAAAGGTCATTCAGTATCCCTCATTCCTAATTTGCTTTTTAAGTTTGAAACATATCTTCTTGAAATAATAACTTTCTCTTTGTTTGTCAAAAGTGCTTCTAAATTCCCACTTAGTTTAGGATAAAAAGAGTAAATTTTATTGATATTCAGAAGCATAGACTTGGATATTCTTAGGAAGTTATTGCTAGATAATTGTTCTTCAAGTATATATAATTTTTCGGAAATTTCGTAGGTTTCTGCTTTTGTATATATAAACACTTTTCTATCTATGGATTCTATATAAAAAACTTCATCTATATTTACTTTATAATGCTTATCTTCTTTTTTTACAAGCAAGTATTTAATAGCTTTTTTTGAAGAGGTAAGTAATTCTATAGCTTCATTAATTTTTTGATTAACATTGTGAATATTAAAATTAACTTCTTCTTCTAATTCAGAAGGGATAATATTTATATTAACTTTCATTTTTGTACTCCTATAATTAGAAAATTATTCTCTTTATTTATATATTGTAAAGTGTTAATTTTTAAATGTCTATAAATTTAATACTTTTAATTTTTATTCTTATATATAATTAAAGAGTAAATTTATTATCAGCAAGTATAATAAAAACTGCAGAAATATATAAGTTCTCTGCAGTTTCTTTGTTTATATGAAAAATAATATTAATTTCATTTAGCTTTCTTTCTATTGAATAGTATTAATAAGGTTAAAGTAGTGACAATTAAGCTTATTACTGCTGCAGCTATGTATACAATTTTCATACCATATATGAAAATATCATTTTTTCTTGGTACAAAATCTGTAACACGATAGCCTATTCTATAACTCATCATACTATATAAAAGTGTTGTAGCCATAGCTATTCCGAATACTAGTCCTAAGTTTTTTACAAGTGCATTTACACTTCCTGAACAGTTATTATAAAAGATATAATCAAAATTAAAAATGCTATTTAATTATTGGAATACATTTTAAGCAATTGTCTATTTCACATTGAATTTCCCACAACTTAGAGTCTAGTATTATTCTTTGTACCTCCTCAGATGTCATATGATGTATGCCGATAAATAAAGTACCATCCTTATTAATAAGTCGATGTAATTCTTTTAAAAACTTATTTTTTTCTTGAACCATATGAAACATGTCTATAGCAATTATTATATCTGCAACATTGTCTTTTATTTCATTAATATTTTTTGCGAGGACTGTTTCTACATTTGTAAGTTGATATTTGTTAATTTTCTTTTTTACAGATTCTATTGCTAATTCATAAATGTCAACAGCGTAGACTTTGCCACTTTCACCCAGAATTTCTGATATTTTTTTAGTGTACCCACCTGAACCGCAACCATAGTCAATTACGATATCTCCATTTTTAATATTAAATTTATTGCACTCTTCGTTGATTGGAGCAATTCTATCTCGCTCTTCTAGCATAGAAATCATATGTTCGACTGTGAAATTATTATGATGCATAAAGTTAATCCTCCTTTATTTAATTAAAATTTTTATATTATAAATATTTGACAACATAAATTTAATTTATAGGCAATAAGCTTATAATTAATTTTTATTTAAACTTTTGAGCTTTCTGCCTCGGTCTTAGTATTTTTTATAGTAAGACTAAAGATAATCCCCACAATTGCTATAGCTACACAAAGTAAAAATGCTTCATTAGGATTTAATTTTTTCGAGTTTTAGATAGTGATTATCTTATTTTTTATAAATATATCAAAGATGTTTTATATCTGTAATAGAAGTGATAAGTCCTATTAGGACTTAATTAAAGTAATAATGACTAGTCTTTATTAACTTCAAAATTTTCTTCATTAGCGATTTCATATATTTTTTTATCTTGCAGATAACTTTCCATTAGGTTCTCAGCTTCAGTCATTACCTTATGAATCGCACATTTGCTTTCTCCAAATTCACATCTAAATAAAGCACAATTTCCTTCAACTGCATTTATGACATCCATAAAAGAAATTTCTTCTGCCTTTTTGCTAAAAAAATATCCGCCATTCGCTCCTGAAGTCGAATCAATTAGCCCAGCCTTTACTAATTGTGTTAATATTTTAGAAAGATATGTGACAGATACATTAAAGTGTTTTGCCAGCGTAATTACACTGATTTTTTCACCTTTAGCATGTTCAATCATATATACAATAGTATGTAGAGCATAATTTGTTGCTTTTGTATATTTCAAATAATCACCACCAAAAAGATATTAAAGAGTTTTTATGTCTTTAATAATATTATTAACTATGAATCTTGTCAATATTTAAATTCATTTATATATAATAGTTTACTTTTAATGGTTAGGAGATAAGAAAGTGTTTGCTATTTAATAATATTCTATTAGTTATGAGCTGTTAAACAAAAGCATTGACAGTAAAAATGCTGTATGATACCATCTAAAGTGATTGTTTTATAAAAAAGGAGACTTGAAGAGATGATTTTAGTTGTTCTTAACTAAACTATTAAAATTAAATAGTTTTAGATGCTTTAAAGTTCTAGTATGGAACTTAATTAAGTGTGCATTTTAAGAGCAATATCTTCTATTAAACTCTTTTATAAAAAATAAAGTAACTTTAGATACACATACATTATATATGCTTATTTTTGTTAAGCTAAAATATATGTTTTGTATTAAATTTAATTTAAATATGATAAAAGATTTTTAAATAAATTAACTCCCCATAGATGATATTGTTTGTCTATGGGGAGCTTTAATTTTGTATTAAGAAAGGTGGAAATTTTTAATGGGTTTAAGAAAAGTTACAGAAAGGGTTTATTATCTTATTAATGATAGAGAAACTGACAGACCAGTGCTTGGATATATTAAAGGAGATAAATATGCTTTAATGGTGGATGCAGGAAATTCAAAAAATCATCTTGAGAAATTTAATGATTCTATAGAAAAATTGAATTTAAGATTACCTGATTATGTTGCAATTACTCATTGGCATTGGGATCATACATATGGGATGCATTCAGTTACAGGAAAAACAATAGCATGTGAAATAACTAATCAACAGTTAAAGGTTATGTCTAAGTGGCAGTGGACAGATGAAGCTATGAAAAAGCGTCTTTCAATTGGAGAAGATATTGAATTTGCAGATACTAATATTCGTAAAGAATATGAAAATCTTCAAGATATAAATGTTGTACCTGCTGATATAGTATTTAAAAATAATTTAGAACTAGACTTAGGAGGATTAAAAGTCATTTTAAAAAATGTGGTTTCACCTCATTCTAATGACTCAGTAATAGTTTATATACCTGAGGAAAAAGCAGTATTTATAGGAGATGCTTATGGGATGGATTATTATAATAATTGTGAGTATAACGCAGTTAAATTAAAGAGTCTTATAAATATGTTAGAGAGTTTAGAGTTTGATGTTTGTTTTCCAGGACATTCATCACCTATAAATAAAACTGAAATTATTGAGTATTTAAAATCACAACACAAGAAAATTTCCGTAGACAATGAATAATTATTGCTTAAAGATTAAGTATTTAAGAAATCATAATAATCTTTTGGATTAATGCCAATTCTGTAGTAACAAAAGATATTCCACTATATCATATTGCAGGGGGAAACCCTTGCAGAATTATAAGAAAAAAGTAATCATTTTTGGGATTAAATAGTGTGATATTTCAAAATATGCTATAATTCAGTAAATGGTTATAATTTGAAAATAAATATAAATGCAATAAAGAGGTGATACATGATTGATATATGATAGTGTATACATAAAAGAAATTCGTCTCAAGAAAGAAATTTATAAAGAAGATAGTTATATTAATAAGTTACCTGTAGTTAATAATTTAGAGAGTTTAGCTTTATCAAGTAATGTAAGCTTTTTTGTTGGGGAAAATGGCAGTGGAAAATCAACATTATTAGAAGCTATTGCAGTTAACAGTGGATTTAATGCAGAAGGAGGAACTAGAAATTTTTGCTTTTCATCAAGAGAAACGCATTCTGATTTATATAAGTACATTACAGTAGTGAAAAGTGTGAAGCGACCTAATGATGGATTTTTCCTAAGAGCAGAAAGTTTTTATAATGTGGCTACGGAAATAGAAAGGCTTGATGTAGGAAGTTCTAGAGGAAATCCTGTCATAAACAGTTATGGGGGGACATCATTACATAAGATGTCCCATGGTGAAAGTTTTATTACACTCATGACTAATCGTTTTAGTGGAAATGGGTTATATATTTTAGATGAACCAGAAGCGGCATTATCACCATTAAAACAAATGGCTATGCTTAGTATAATTAATGAACTTGTAAAGAAAAAATCCCAGTTTATTATTGCAACTCATTCACCTATATTAATGGCATACCCAGATGCAGATATATTTGTGATAGATGATGATGGAATTAGAAAAACTCCTTATAAAAAGACAGATAATTATATGATAACAAGAAGATTTTTAGAGAATCCTGAAAAAATGATAGATTATTTGTTTGAATAGATTATTAAAGTTATTGTACAGTTGATTTTAAATAGCTTATTATTTCTCTTACAGATTCATCATACTTTAAAAAGCTATGACCTTTTAAATTTAAGGAAACATGCTTAATATTATTGTTGTTTTTGCTATTTTCAACTAGAGTATTGCACATATTTTTGCTTGGCCAGTATGAATCATTTTCAGATGAAATAAGCAGTATCTTGCCTTTATAAGAATCTATATTTATTACGGCATCTGGATTAAAATTCTTTTCTATGGAAGTTTCATAACATCTGCAAAAATTATTATTTTTTGCATTATTCATAGCCTCCTCATCAATATTAAATTTGATATAGGGTAATTCCTTATTTCTAAAGGACCACGAAGCTTTTGGCTGTGCTTTTAAGATACTGAAGAGATCTTCTGGCAAGCCTTGAAAAACATATGAACTAGGAACACAGGCGATAGTGATTGCTGATTTGATATAATTTGTTAACACTAAAGCAGCTTCTCCTCCTTTAGATTGACCTATAATAATTACTTCATTGTCAGGGATATTGTATTTTTCTTTAATAAAGTTTATGGAATTCGTAAAATACTCAATTGGAACCATTTCTAAAGACTTTGTAAGTTCTCCGACTCCATAATATGCTAAGAGTAAAATATTGAAATTCTGCTTTAAGTAATTGGATAAATCATTACTTATATTAGATGGAAGACCAGGTACGCTTCCACCCATAATAACTGCTAATGGTTTTCCTTTATTTTCGTAAAAATCTGCATAAATTTCTTTTGACCTGTATTGCTCCATTTTAAATACCTCCATAATTTGAATTATTTAGTTAAGAAGTTCTCTGTAATCTGATTCAAGAACGTTATCTATATATTTATTAATATTTTCAGCTGTGTAATCTATATTTAGAGCTTTGAGATGATAAGTGCATAAGGTGAAAATTATATCTTTTATGCTACAATCAAGTCTTTCGTCAAGCCAATTGGTTATTACACCAAATATGCTATGTGTAAGAAGAACTGAAGTTATCTCTATATTGTCTATACCGCACAAGTGTTTTGTGTTTAAATGCTCTAACAGCATTTTTAAATATACAGTTGTTCTGTCTAGGATTTCTGTACGTTTATTTTCAAATAATTCATTAATGCCCATGGATTTTACAAACAATATTTTGGCAAACTCTTTATTTTTTGCGTATATACAGATTGCATTTGTCATTGAGATTGTAAATTGTTGGATTACATTATCTTTTAAAGCATTTGAACTTTCTGAAGCAGCATTCATACTCATATTTGAAATTTCATCAAAGATTTGTAGCAATATTTCTTCCTTGTTATTAAAGTAAGAATAAAACGAACCTACAGAAATAAAAGCTTCATTAGTGATATCCTTTATAGAAGTTTCTATATAGCCCTTTTTGGAAAAAACATCAGCAGCTGCTTTTAAAATTACTTTTCGTTTTAATTCTTTTTTATCTTCTGTTTTTCTTGTAAGAATATTATCCATAAAAATTCACTCCTTAATAAAATGAATTTGAATTCAAATTCATTTTTATTGTAAATCTAAAAATATAGGTTGTCAATAGAAAAACCAAGAGGTAGTTTCATTCTTTCAATTTGTTAAAGCTCCTGAGACGAGGAGAGATTGCTCAGATACTTATAAGTCTTATATTTATCGTAGCACAGGTTTGGTTGAATTTGAAACTTCCATATTATATCTATATATGGTGAACATTATAAATTTATGAACATACTTTAGATGTATAGAGTAATATTAAGTAAGTGACAGAGACAAAAATGTTTAATGCTAAACAATTACTTTTAATAGAGAATAATTTGAAAATAGATTTTGAGGGGAAGCCATTAAAGTTTGTTAATCATATATATCGAAACATCAATCGTTACTTTTTACCTATATCGGAATTTATTAACCAATTGGAAGGTGAGTTTAATAGCCCAAGAAGTAAAGAAAATATACTATTTAAAGAGAAATATTCAACATGTATAAATTATAAGATTAATAATTATAAGTTTATTGTAGTTAATAATGTATTATACTTATCATTATTTGATATATGCAGAATGTTAAATGCTAAATCTAGATGGGATTACAATAGTAGCTCCATATCACTTTATTGGGATAGGGATAAGCATGAGAGTTGTATGAGACCTCGTGGAAGAGTTGCTTTAATTCGATTTGAAGACGTAACTGCAGGTGATGAGTATTTAGATTCTGACAATTTAGAGAAATTTAGAGCAGTAGCAGATTATATGTTTTCAGCTGGTGCTCCATTTCATATAGCATGGATACCAAGGTTTATTGATCCTCCAAACGGCATTGATAATGATATATCTAAAGATTATAGTATGCCTAATGCCAACTTTCTTTTCACAATTGAGTACTTACTGAACAGAAATGGGATAATTGGCTTGCATGGCTATACTCATCAGTATGGTAATGAGGTAAGTGCAGAGGGTACTGAGTTTAATGAAGAACGGAATAATGATGAAGGGAGTGTAAGAAAAAGAGTTGAAGCAGCTATTAATATGGCAAAAAAATTAGAATTGTCTGTGAAGTTCTTTGAGAGTCCTCATTATGCAGCTACTGAATTTCAACAAAGTATATTTGAGCAGTATTTTGAGATAATTTATGAATGCTGCGTGGGTATTTGGGGAGAGCAAATAGTTATAAGTCCCCGGAATCATAGAACCTTATATATATCTACACCTTTAGATTATGTAGAAGGGAAAGGTGATACGGAAAACATGCTTGATAGAATAAATAATTTAGGTGAAGGCACATTAGCTAGCCTATTTTATCACCCATATATTGATTTTGAATATATAACACTTAAAAGTGATACTAATGGATATCCACTAAGTAATTATTCGGAAGATTCTCCACTTCATCGAATAGTAAAAGCTTTATATGATAGAAAGTGTAACTTTGCAAAAATCACAGACATAGGCTGCAATAATAAACTATATCATAAGTGAATGCTGAATTTACTAAAATTGGATAGTGAAATAGGAGAGAGGCAAGGGGCGCTTCGCCTCCACCATGAAACCCACGAAAATCATGATTTTGGTTTTCGTGGGTCTTTTTAATTAAAAAATAAATAATTATCTAATCTAATTCTGAAATAATAGTAATGATTATTAGAAGAAAGTAAATTTGGTTGTAAATAAAATTTTAACTTTATATAGTAAATTAAATAATTCTCTTTCCATGATTTGGATCATTTTCAAAATCTTTGTATGAATTTCTGATTTCATCTAATGTAAAAGGATATATTTTATTAACATTAATTATAAGCTTCTTATCTGCATATAAATTAATAATTGAATGTAATGCCTCTGGGCTGATGCAACCTCTTACATATCGTGCTTCGACGCCAAATTCAGCGACCTTCTTCTGGTCAGGCATTTTAGTAACAGAAAGCAGTTTGCCAGTATGATTCATTACTTTATAGCTTTTTTTCTGAGTTTCTCCGCCAATAGTATCTATTACACAATCTATATCATGAAGGACTTCTTCAAAATTTTCTGTTTTATAATCAATTATTTCATCAACACCAAGTTCTTAAGAAAATCCTTGTTGCTTCCATTAGCCGTTGTAATCACATAGGCATCTGCATTTTTTGCAAGTTGTATAGCCATACTGCCAACACCGCCTGATCCGCCATGTATAAAGACTCTTTGATCAGGCTTAACTTTGGTTTGAAGTAATAGATGGTATGTTTTCATTCACCTCAAATAAAACATCTTCAGAACCGTTCATGCATAAGTATTTTTTCATAATATAATGATTCCATTCTCTTTTAGCCTTATAAGGTATAGTCTGTTGATCACTGAAATTACAACTGATATAATTTAAAAGAAAAAGTGTGATAAAAAAAGATATATACTATCAAAAAGTATACGGTGAGGTAATTACATGAAAAACGAAAATAATGAAATAGATATAACACATTGCCCTATATCACCAGTTCAAAAAGTAATTAGTGGAAAGTGGAATATGGTAATAATATGCTACTTGAGCCAAGGAGTAATGTGATTTGAGGAGTTACAAAGAAAGCTGCCTAATATTACTCAAGCCTCATTAACAAAGCAATTAAGACTGCTAGAGAAACGTAAGATTATTCATCGAGAAGTTTATAAAGAAGTACCGTCGAAAGTAGAATATTCATTAACAGAGACAGGAAAGAAATTTTTACCGGTTCTAACTGCTTTAAAATCATGGGCATCGGAAGATAAAGAGTGCAAAAGGTATCACTTTTCAGTTTTGTAGTAAATAATCTTGATTAGTGAGCATAAATAAATCACCACTGCTATGTAAATTGAGTCCGCAAATCAATTTACATAGCAGTGGTGGCTTTTTATTATTTTTAGATTAATTTTTCCTTAATATATATATTGGTAATTATAAGGTACTTAGCTGTCCATAGGTCAGGCAAGTACCTTACTTTTTTCATTCATTCGAATGCTTCATGTACACTACAATATTAATGCGCAGCTCCACCGTCGAGTATGATTGACATACCGGTAAGGTAAGCAGCATCGTCGCTTGCTAGGAATGCGACCAATCCGCCTGCATCTTTCTCAGGATCACCTAGTCTGCCCATTGGAAGCCTTTGAACAAGTTCTTTCAATTCATGCTCATGGTTATTTTTTAGAGCATCTGTCAAGATAGTTGGTAAAACACAGTTTACAGTGATGCCGTATTTTGCCCACTCATGTGCTGCTGTAAGAGATAAGCCTGTAATTGCCCCCTTTGTTGAATTATAAGGAGCCATATATGGCTTACCAGACAACGCCATAGGTGAGCCGAAATTAATTATTCGGCCCCAGTGCTGCTCCTTCATGCCTTGGAATACAGCTTGCATACCATAAAGAGTTCCCTTAAACCCAGTTTGATATGTATAATCCCATTCATCTTCTTCAATTTCCTCTATAGGAGTCTCTGGTGGAGACAAAGTATGTTTTTTAGGGCTTCCCCAAGATTGAGCAACATTAACCAATATATCCACAGGACCAAATGCTTTTACCGCTTGTTCAACCATAGCATTGACCTGATCTTTGATTCCTACGTCAACTGTTACACCGATTGCAGATTTACCTATGTCGTGTATTTCCTGTACAACCTCATCAACAGTTTTCTGACTACGTGAAGCAACTACTACATGGGCATCTTCTTTTGCAAGACGTAGTGCGACACCTCTGCCTATGCCTCTGCCAGCTCCTGTAACAATAACAACTTTTCCATTAAGTTTTTCCATAAATAAAGTACCTCCTTGAAAATTTTATAATAATAAAATGTATTGTTTCATTATTTATTTTTCTTCTAATACTTGTATTTCCATTCCCCATGGAGTTGTAAAATACACAAAACCAAAAGGACAATATTCTCTTATCTGAACACCTTGCTGACATTTTAAATAGTCAATAGTTACGTTCAAGTCACTTACGGTTAGTGCCAGATGTGATGAACCAACATCACTTGGTTTTAATACGACATCTTGTTGATCTGGTGCAGACCACTCGACTAATTCAATTTTTCTGCCACCATATTGCAAGAAGGCAGCTCCACGAACTACAGAGCGAGGATGAACACCAAAATATCGAGTTAATCTGTCATCTTCTTTAAATTCTAATGCTGGTGGCCTATTTAATAACTCAAAACCTAATACTTTAACAAAAAAATCCACAGCTTCTTCAATATCAGGAACTGCAAATCCTGAGTGCTCAATAGTACCATTGAATGGATTATTTATCATAAATATTTACCTCTCTTTCAATTTATATTTTCCTAATCTTAATGAAATATTTAAAAAATAACTTTATTAGATGTTCCAGAATCCACAATTCATAACAATAGATCTAATGAATGAATTAAGTAACAATTATTGATGAATAATTGTTGATTTATAAACATATGTTAATTATAATATAGGATGATTTAATCACAGATTCAATAGTTAAAAAATTGGATTTTGTTCAATACTCAACAAATATGTCGAGAATGTTTATTATAAATAAGGGAGTGATTGGTAATGCCAAAAGTGGATAGAAGAATACTAAAAACTAAGGTTGCAATTAATAATGCATTTATTGAACTGTTGTCAGAAAAAGATTTTGATAAGATAACGGTTAATGATATTTCTGATAGGGCTGATATTAACCGTGGAACCATTTATCTTCATTATGCGGATAAGTTTGATTTACTAGACCAATGTATTCAAAATCATTTAAATAAAATGCTGGACTTTTGTGAAACGGTAAATAATGATCAAGAGACTTTTGATGTTATAAATTCTTTTTTGCCTGTATTTTTATACTTTCAAGAGAATTATTTATTTTATTCTTTAATGTTGGATAAGAGAGTTAATTCTTACTTTCGTAATCGTCTCCAAAGTGTTATAATTGAAGGAATTAAAATGTATATGAATACAAATGAAATTAATAGTGAGCTGGATAAAGAAGTACTCGTTCAATTTATGGCATCAGCATTTGTTGGCACAGTGGAGTGGTGGATAAAAAATAAAATGCCACAATCACCTCAGGTTATGGCCCAATATATGCTTATCCTATTTGTGAGGAATCAGTGTTAATCAACATAACCTTAAATTTTACCCTTAAAGAAATATCAAGATTAAAGGAAATAGGTTTCTGTAATAATAATAAATACTATGAAAAAGATGCAGTAGATATGATAAATTCCTTTAGAATTTGTAGTAAGAGTAAAAGCTCAACTTAGAAAATATCTTAAGGCCACTACACTTGCTAAAAATGATGAAATAGTAATTGATGATTTAGTTATAAACTCAAATACTCATCA
>NZ_LZZL01000098.1:0-16508 GCF_002006495.1 Clostridium sp. BL-8 | reverse complement strand
GTTGCAATAATAAAATTACATTTAGGATGTCTATCCGCTAAGTAAATATCTAAATATTAAATGTAAAAAATCAATTGCAACATATATATCTTTAAATATTTCATCATATAATTGTTCAATAATTTCTATGATACTCAGGTCACATTTTGCTTTATTTATAATTGTTGACACTTTTGCTTTATAATATAGATAAACACTTTATAAATCTGACATATATAGACTAAATTATATATCTTTGTTAAACTTTTTTTGTGCGCATATATCAAAAATCACATGAGTTTAAGCTCAAAGTTATATATCTATAAAATAAGCTGTCCTCCAAATTTTATTGAGAACAGCTTATTAATAATTTTCCTTATTTTTTAATCATCAGCTACATTTTTATTATTATATGAATATACATTATACGTCTGCCATATTTGTTCTAAGTTTCCAAATATATCAGATATATTTTCCTTTTCCCTCATTCCAACTGCAATGATTAAAGCGTTTATTACCGACATTGGTGCAACTAAAGAATCTACAAATGAAGCCATGTTACTTTGAGCAATTAATGTATGGTCAGCTTTAGACGCTAATGGTGATAATAAACTATCAGTAAGTGCAACCACTTTAGCTCCCCTATCTTGAGAAAATTCTAAAGCATCAATTGTCTTAGCAGCATATCTTGGAAATCCAATTCCTATTACTAGATCACCATCCCCTACATTTATCATTTGCTCAAAAACATCAGAGATTCCATAACTTACAATCTTTACATTTTGTAATATTATATTTAAATAAAATCCCAAAAATTCTGCTAAAGCTGTTGAACTTCTAAGTCCTATTATATATATTCTTTTCGCTTCAAATATACTTTTTACAACATCTTCAAATGTGTTTTGGTTTATTTTCTCAAGAGTAGCTCTTATGTTCTCCATGTCAGCTTTAAGAACACCCTTTAAAGCATCTCCGTCTGAAAAATAATCATTTCTAAGCTCTAATCTTTGAACTGTAGTAAGCTTATTCTTTATAAGCTCTTGCAAAGCTTTTTGCAATTTAGGATATCCAGAAAACCCAAGCTCAATTGCAAATCTTACAACAGTTGATTCAGATACTCCTACAGATATGCCAAGTTTGGCAGCTGTCATGAATGCTGCTTTATCATAATTTTTTAATATGTACTCAGCTATTAGCTTTTGCCCCTTACTTAACCTTATAAACTTCCCTTGAATTAATCTCATTAAATCCTTGCTATTTTCATTATTTATTTCATCCATTTTTTGCCTTCCTGTAATCAAATTGAATAATCTCAATCTAATTCTATCATCTTATTTTGAAATATTCAATAAATAACTGATTTTTCGCAGAAATTATTCAAAATATGCAAGATTTTCTTCATCAACTTTCGCTATTGTTGATTATTAGCTTACAAATTATTCAAATAATCAATTTCATCTTGCTTTAATTCTCTATATTCCCCTCTTTTTAAATATCCAAGTTTTAAATCGCCTATAGAAATTCTCTTTAATGACAATACTTCATGATGAAGAGCTGCGCACATCCTTCTAATCTGCCTATTTTTTCCTTCGTGAATTCCAATCTCTACTGTAGAAACACCTTTTTCAAAGCTTAACACCTTAAGTTCTGCTGGAGCTGTAATATATCCTCCAATGTCGATACCTATTTCAAATTTTTGTATGTCATTTTTGGTTATTTCATCTGTAACTACTGCTATATATTTTTTTATTAGTTCTACTCTTGGATGAATTATTTTATTATATACTTCACCATCATTAGTTAATAATAATAATCCTGAACTATCATAATCTAATCTTCCGATTGGATAAATTCTTTCTTTTACTTTAACAATATCCAGTATAGTTGCTCTTCCCTTCTCATCTTTAACGGAACTTATATAACCTTCTGGCTTATTAAGCATAATATAAACCTTTTTTTCTTCTTTCTTTATGACTTTCCCTTTATATTCTACTATGTCTTTTAATGGATTTACCTTAATTCCAACTTCATTAACCGTAACCCCATTAACTTTCACTTTGCCCTCAATAATTATTTCTTCACATTTTCTTCTTGAAGCAACGCCGCAGCTTGCCATATATTTCTGCAATCTTTCTTCCATCTTTAAACCACTCCATAATATCTAAGTAATATTTAATTACGAAATCCATTGATAAAATTCTTTTAGGATTTCTAAAAATTTTCTAGATTAAAATTTTAAAATTAACCTATATTATCTTTTAACATTTTAAATTATATCTTTTTCAGCTATACAATACAACTTTCTCTTTATTTTATTATTAGTTTCAAAAATAATAGAAACGCTAATAAAATAGCGTTTCTATTATCTAATAAAAAGGACATTTAATAGTTCTATTCCTTAATATTAATTTAAACTACTAGAAAAATCCTCCAAAACCTGGTCCGAAGCCTCCAAATCCGCCGCAGCCTCCGCCGCAGAAGCATAAAATTAATATGATCCAAAGCCAGCTTCCGCAACCACCGAATCCACCACAGCCACCGAAACCACCGTAACCTCCTCCGTAGCCGCCATAGCCTCCGCCACAACCTCCGCCACAGCCGCACATATTACAGCAGCTAGGTTTACAGCATGTGCAGCAATTATTGCAGCAACAGTCATCATGAGAATGTCTTGACATTGTTAATCATCTCCTATTCTTTTGTTAATATATATTATTCTAATTTTATATTTTTGGTTCTTTAAGATTTAAAATAATATCTGCATCTTATTTTATAGCGTTATGTATCACTTAATATAATAACGAAATTTTAAAATATAAAAAAACAACTAGATCTTTTTAATTAATCTAGTTGTTTCACTACAATACTTCTAATTTAAATTTTTATTTTTTCTCGCCTCTTGCATATATTACTAATGCAGCAACTATAAATATTAACGGTCCTGCAATCATAGAAATTGTAGATACATAATCTCCTTCAATGGCTGGTTCTATGATTGTAAATATATTAGCAAATCCAACTACTAATGTTACAACAACGCCCATAAATACTGCAAAAGTTTTATTTTTGAATACTTTAAAAGGTTTTTGTATATTCTCTCTTCTTACAAAGAATATATATGCTACTGATAAAAATACATATGGTAATGTCATTGCAACATTTGTCATATTAACTAAGATTGCAAAGAATGCTTGTGCACTAGCTCCTCCCATAGCAATAACTAAAACCATTACTCCAACTATAATGGTTTGGATAAGCATTGCATTTATCGGCATATCATTTTTATCAATTTGAGCCATTTTACCTGGCCAAAACTTTGCTGGTGTTCCTTCTATTAATTGTTTAAGTGGCGCATATGATAGAGTGAAGAATGCTCCTGTATATGCTAAAAACATTGACAATCCAACAAATCGAGCAATCCAGTTACCTACCTGAATTGATATTGCATCACTCATTCCAAGTGCATTTCCTAAAGAATATCCTAAGTTATTCATTACAACATATGTAATATTGGCCATGTTTACATCTTTTCCTGAGAGGCTATGAGACCAATTTACAAATATTCCAGTTAAAAATATTCCTAACGAATATCCTACAGCAATAACTAATGCTGCTATTAAAACACCCTTTGGAAAAGTTTTTTCTGCATTTTCAGTTTGGTCAACAAGTCCACCAACAGCTTCAATCCCACCATATGCAAATAATGCAAAAACTAAGAATGATAATAGCGAAAAAGGAGTTTGATATGATGGATTTGGAGAATTAACAAAAGACATAGCTGATGTTATAGGCTCCTTAAATTGTCCTTTGTTTAATATTAATACTACAATCGCTCCTACAATAAGAAGGATATTTAATAGTGCAACTGCAGTTCCTCCAAGAGAGGTTATTTTAGTTATCTTGCTTATTCCTCTTCTTGATATTAAAAAAGCACCAGATACCCACAAAACTCCAAGTATTCCAAGAACCTGTGTTGAGTTTAAACCTAAAACGCCCCATTTTGAAGTAGTATCAACACCAAAGAAGGTATTTGATAACGGTATCCAAACGACTGTACAAATGTTTATCATCCATACTACATAAGATGCATACCACATAAATATTCCTATGAAGGCAAATTTAGGCCCTACTGATTTTTCCATCCATGAATATATTCCACCTTTCTCTTCTTTAAAGGCAGCTCCATATTCGGCCATCATGAATGCATACGGAATGAAAAATGTTATTCCACCAAATATAAACCATGGAATTGCACCATATCCCATAAGATAGAATGATCTTGGCATATTTGCAAATCCAAAAACTGATGTGAAAATCATTAAAATTAATGTTATTAGTGTTAATTTTTTTTGTTTTGTTTTTTCTGTCATTATTCTTACTCCTCATTTTTATATAAATATACACTTTTTTATATTACTATTGTTATTTTGTCAAATCAAACTACTGATTTTACCTGTTTTTAGATTAATATTTAAAATTTTTATGAATATATTAAATTTTTTAAACTTTGTTTTTCATATTTTAAATTGCGTTCTGGTATTTATAACTTATTATCATAACTTGATAGTATTTTTTCTTCTTAACATAAATATTGTAAAAATATTAATAAAATATTATAAGAATAAGCAAAAATAATGAAATATCTCACTAATAAAATAAAAACTATGCATAAAAGGAAAAAGTAAATTTCTTCTATGCATAGTTTTTAATTTATGAAAATTCGTAAATATTCATTGAATAATTATAATAACATCATTGTAGACTTCCAACTACTAAATCAGTGATTATCTTAAATAAGATTAACACTTACCGATATTTGGCACATTGGTAGGATCTTCAATTAAAGTAGTAAAATAATAATCATGATCATGCCCATCACAGCAAGAAGTTACTCCTTTTATAAGATGGACGTGTTTATTATTCGAAATATAAATAGCTGGTCCAGTTGTATCACAAATTTTATGAATATGATCACAAAAAGTATCTGTAATCTCCTCAATTTTATGAACATGGGTCACCCCATTTCTGATTGCTGGTCCAGTCATTCCAGCTATACGATGATTGTGTATATTACAATCATCATCCTTCTCATAATTTGTACTTGCTAGAAATTCATGATTGTGATTAGTGAATCTATTATTGTTATTCCCTCTGTAGTTTTGACCGTAAGTGTTGGCAACAGCAGGACTTACAGCATTGTTGCCTTTACTAGTTACACAGCCACAGTTACTCATAATAATTCCTCCTTAGGTTTATATATACTATATGTTATGTTGGATTTTATTTTTGTGTTAATAAAACCATAATCTTAAATCCTATTCTTATATCTTTCATAAAAAGAAAGCTATCTTACCAATAAGGCTAGATAGCTTTAAAATAATAAATATTAAATTAGCATAACTTTTGAGAAAATACATTATCTAAATTTACTTTTTGAACTCTTTTTCTTATTTCATCTATGTCAATGCTGTATAATCCTAATTCTTTCATTCTGTTGAAATAAACTGAACCAGCAAAAGTATATCTATCTTTTCTTCCTTCCCTAGTTCGAACTTTTTCATTTGTATAAGTTATTAAATCACCAATCGCAATCGATGAAGGCAAAATTAAAAGCGGCATTCCCAGAGTTAATCTAACGGCATTATGACCTGCTAGAGTCCCTGTACAAATAGCTTCGGTATGTCCTACAAATAATCCGCTCTTTTCTCCTGCACAGAATAAATTATCTACACCTATAACTCTTAAATCATTTGTCCTTGGGGCAACCGATAGATATCTAATTGAATTTCCTTTACTTCCAGCATATGGATCAACATATTTTGCATTTTCTAAACCTTTTATCTTTCTTAATTTATGCAAAGGATAATATGTTGTCATTAATTTTGCATGGCCTGTATCTAGCAGTATAATATTCTCGGCAAATTCTTTTAAAGCATATTGTTGGCAGACCTTAGTTTCTAATTTTTCATAATTAACATCTTCTTCAGGAACTTTTAAGATAACAACCCCTTTGGAATCTAATTCAGCTTTTATCTCTTCTGATAAGCTCTCTTTTGCTAACTTGCATGAGCCAGAAAATGCACCAAATATGTCATCTCCTCGTTCACCTTGAATATCTGAAACACCACATCTTTCACTAATGCTAATTCTAGGTCCAAATGATGGACATCTTAAAACGCACATAGAACATCCATTTCCATAGCGAAGACAATTTCCCATTGGCCCTGTAGTTCCTGTAGTTTCAATAAATACATCTCCATCTATATAGGTGCCGTCACTTAAATATACCCCTTTAATTTTCTGCCCATCAAAATTAATATCAGTTACCCTGCTCTCCATCATGAGTTCTATATTCAAGGATTTTAGATATTTACTTACTTCTCCTTCAATTTTATTTACATTGTATAAAGAAGCATGTTTATGGCCAGGAAAATCAATATTGCTATGAATAGCATTTCTATCTGTAATTTTTATTAAATCACCGCATCCTAACGCAATCAATTCTTCTGCTGCAGTATAACGCCCATTATTTCTCATTATCCCGCCTACATTACCAAGTCCTAATAGTAAATCCGTCTTTTCTATGACGATAACATCTGCTCCAGCTTTTTTGCTGGAGACAGCTGCTGCACATCCAGACCAACCTCCACCAATAATAACAACTTTCATATGAATCTTCTCCCTTCAAAAATATTTCGTGGATCAGCCTGCTCTTTACAAAATCTTTTTACTCTATGACCTGAAAATCTTGCTGTACATGCTCCACAAATCCCCTCACCACAAGACATTTTAAAATTATTACAACACGAAAGAGAAACATCATCTCTATTAATTTCATTTAAGTAATTTATTACATTATAAGTTAATATATCTGCTCCTCCTACATGAATATATTTCACACCATCTTCTAAGGCATCTTTAATTACAACTTTAGCATGATCTGAAAGTTTGCCTTTATCTAATAAAGATTTCTCAGTTGCTTTTAGTGAATAATTACTTAAAAATTCACTTACAAAATTTTCTTTGAAGGGGCTTGTATCTATTACTACCTGTAATTCGTTATCTTGAGAAATTAATTTCCTAATAACTGGTATCATAGGTGCTAGTCCAATTCCTCTAGCTAAAATTAATGCTTTAGTTTTATTCTGAGCTAATATATTTTTTATTCCAAAAATTCCATTCCAATAGGGCCCTCTAATTACTATGTTTTCATCAGCCTTTATATTTAGTAATCCAGTAGTTTTTATTCCCCTAATTTCAATAGCAATAGTTATAAGATCATTTTCTATATCACAATTCATTATTGAAATAGGAATATCAAAATATTCATTTTCATTACTTCTTACGAATACATAGCTTCCAGGTTTAACTAAATCTATAACCAATTTATGAGGTGCCTTAAACTTTACTATAACTAAATTGTTATGATAATTAATTACATCTTTAATAAGGCAGTCATAAGTTTTTCGGCCATCTTTAGCCTTTTCATTATTATTGTAAAATTCTTGATATATACAAACCCCCTTCCAATTTAAGCAATCGCAGAAAACTTTTCCTTGGCATTGAGAACAAATTAAACATTGTCCATATTCTGCAAGCTTACAAGGACAATATTCAGTTCCTGCATCAATACAATCAATAGCTTCTTTCACCATTTTCTTTCCTTTAGATAAAATTGTTTCTATTAATAGATTATTTAAAAAGATAGAATTTGCTACAAAATAGGATTAATTTGAAACTTTTATTTATATATACTTATTTTTTTTATAATAATAGTAGATAGTATAAAATTACTATCTACTTTAAAATTACTATACTAATTCTTTAACTGTCTTGCTTCCAAAGGCCACTTTTTCTAATACATAATTGTATATCTTTTCAGTTGTATTCCATCTATCTGGACAATTTAAAACTACAATAATAATGTCTTTACCATTATTATTTATTGATGAAACTAAGCATTTTCCAGCTTTACCTGTTGATCCTGTTTTAACGCCATTAGCACCAGGAATTCTCCACAATATTTTATTAATATTACTGTAATCCCTAGTAAAATTATATTTTTCTTTCGATATTTCTTTACTGCCTACAACTTCTCTAAATAAATCATATTCCATTCCTTTAGAAGTTAATAGAGCTAAATCATAGGCAGATGAATAATGCTCATTACTATCCAATCCATGTGGAGATTCAAAGTGCGAATCTAATATTCCGATTCCTCTAGCATAATGGTTCATAATCTCTGAGAATCCTTCTACCGATCCACCTAATTCTTCAGCTATTGCAATTGCTGCATCATTTCCAGACTTAAACATAAGCCCAAAAATTAATTCTCTTAATGTAATCTCTTCATTTTCTCTATATCCTACAGTAGAACCTCTAATGCTTGCTGCCTTTTTGCTGATAGTTACCTTTTTATCTAAATTTCCTTGTTCAATAGCAATTAGTGAAGTAAGTATTTTAGTTGTGCTTGCCATTGGTACCAATTCGTATGCATTTTGTTCGTATAAAACTGTCCCACTTTCCTTATCTAAGGCTATTGCACATCTTGCGTTAACCTTAAATTTAATATTATCTTTATTTTTGGCATTTACACTTATATTTGATATTTGAGAAAAAATAAGACCTAACAATATAACAGTAATGCATTTTATACCTTTTCTCATAATTAATCACCTTCTAAACTTACTATTTGGTTCTAGTTTACCTTTTTAATTATTTTTTAAACATAATTTTTAAATTTTTTTGTTTATTTTTTTTTGTTTGGTCAATAATTATGAAGTACAGATAACTTGGAGGTATCTTATGAAATTATTTTTTATTGTCTTAGCCATTATAATATTTTTATTATTCATGCCTATTCCTATTAAAATTATTATTCACTATTCTCCGGAAGATTATTATATAAAGATATATAAATTAACCATTATGTCAAAAAAAAGACCTCCTAAAAGAGATAGACCTGTAGTAAAAAAAGAACGTAAGTTTTTTTCAAATATCTATAAAAATATAAATTATAAATACTTATTATCAAATATGTATAGTTTAAATCTTAGATTTAAGCCCCTACTAAAGCTAAATTTCTTTTTTTACTATTCCTTAAATGACGCTGCACGAACAGCTATATTTTATGGAGCTCTCTGTCAAGTACCACCATTAATATATATTTTTCTAAAATTCATCTTCAAAATTAATAAATTCAATTTAAGAATAAATCCAATATTTGAAGATAAATTTTCACTAAGAATTGAGTCCTCAAGTATAATTTTCTTATCATTTGCGAACATTATATATATGACAATTATTATATTTAAAAAAGTATTAAATCAAGGGAGGTGACCCCTTCACAGGGGACAAATTATGTCGAGTGAACAACATGTTGAAAACTTAATGAAGAGTACTATGGAAAATCTTAAAGATATGATTGATGTAAACACAGTTATTGGAAAAGCTATTGAAACAAAAGATGGAACTTGTATAATTCCCGTTTCAAAATTAAGCTTTGGATTTGCTTCTGGAGGAAGTGAGTACTTGTACGAAAATACTACAAGTACAGTTTTTCCATTTGGCGGTGGATCTGGCGCTGGAGTTTCAGTAAAACCTGTTGCCTTTTTGGTTGTAAAGGAGGATGGAGTTAGAATGATACCTGCAGACCAAAATACTACTTGCGATAGAATCGTTGATACAGTTCCTCAAGTTCTAGATATTGTTAAAGGCTTTGTTAAAGATCTATGTAAAAAAAATAATGAAACTAGCGATAAAAATAATACCAGTAATCCTGTAAATAATTTTGAAAATAATACCACTAATAATGATAATGCTATTTAAAATATAAAATTATCAAATTGAAAAGGGAAATGTTTATAATGATTTACTCATAAACTATTTTCCTTTTTAATTATTAACTTCATTAGTATCTTACTAATAAATTATTTTAGTTCTTCAATATTTACCTCTTTTTCACTTATTTCCTCTTCTTGAACATCATCATCCTGACCAAATAGATCTAAGGATGGTAGTTCTTTCAAATCCCTTAGTTCAAATTGTCTTAAAAACTCGTCCGTAGTGCCATATAAAATCGGCCTACCTGGTACTTCTAATCTTCCGACTTCTTTTATAAGATCTTTTTCAACAAGTCTTTGAATCGCACTTTCAGATTTAACACCTCTAATCTCATCTATATCAACTCGTGTGATAGGCTGTTTATATGCTATTATAGCTAAACTTTCAATTGATGCCTGAGATAAAGATTGTCTTTTATTTTTCTTTAACAATTTCTGTATCTGCTCAGAATTTTCTGCTTTTGTTACTAATTGATAACTACCTTTTATAACAATTATTTTAATTCCTCTACAACTAGTATTGTCATATTCTTCAATCATTTCTTGAATTATAATTTCAATAAGCTTAGCTTTTTCTTCAAGATGATTTACTAGGTCTTGAATACTCAAAGGTTCACCACTTGCAAATAATAATGCTTCTATTGCAGATTTTAGCGAATTTTTCTTTTCATCGTTCATAAATGGTATTTGAATTCCTTTTCCATTATGCATTATCTATTCTCCTTTCAATTATTATGTTCCTAAAATTATCGCTTTGATAAACTTTAACCATTCTCTGTTTTATCATTTCAAGCAGAGCTAAAAATGTAACAACACACTCTAGCTTACATTCACAAGCTTCTATTATTTGGGCGAAATCACGAACATTTTCATTTTTTATCTTATTCATAAGATAGTCTAACTTATCTTCAATTTTATACTTATCCACATATATTTTCTTTTGAATTACATTATTTCTATTTTGCTTATTATTATAGATTTCTAATAAATTATTGTAGATATTATATAATTCAATAAGACTTATATCTTTAAATAAATCTATTTTTGTAACATCTTCTTTTATTTCTTCTATTATTTCTGGCTTTTTACTATATACCTCACCTGCACTAATATATCTTTCTTTAAAGAACGTGGAAACCCCTTTGATTTTCTTATAAACTATAAGCTTTTCTAAAAGAGATTTTTCTTCATCTTCTTCATCCTCTTCATCTTCCTTTTTATATTTAGGTAGCAGATATTTAGATTTTATTTCTATTAATGTCGCTGCGACAACAATAAATTCCGAAGTTATCTCCAAATCCATTTCTTTCATTTCATTTATATAATTTAAGTATTGATTGGTTACTTCATAAATTTTTACATTATAAATACTCATTTGATTTTTTCTTATTAAATGCAACAATAAATCAAATGGTCCTTCAAAATCATTAATTTTAATTCTTGGAAGTTCCATTATTATCTTCTACCTCCACCGTATATTTCACTCAATTCATATAATTAGAATTGATACTATAATATAATAACAATTTATATGATATAAAACAATAAAGTTTATATCTCTTTATATTATACATAAAAATATAACTCAATAAAAAGAAATTCTTCTAATTATTGAGTTATATCTCAAATATGTTTTATTCTGTTTAATAATAAAAATATATTATTAGATTTACGATGATTTAAACGCCTTTTTCAAATAAATTCTTAATATTATATTTTATATTATCAAATATATTGCCCTTCTTTATATTTCTATCGCAATATATTTCTACTTCGCCTACCTTATCATTTCCTAAATAAACTTCATATTTTCCAACTACATCTCCAACTTTGTATTCTTTTTTCAATTCATCAATGACAATTTTCTTTTCAAGTTCATCATTTTGTCCTTTAGGTAGTATAACATTTAAATCATCGCATGCCTTTGCCATAAAGAACTTATCGGTTTGTTTATCCATATATACTTTATCTATATCTTCATCTTTAGAGATAAGTTTTTTTCCTTCGTATTTAGAAAAACCATAATTAAGTAATACTCCTGCATCACGGTTCCTAATTTTATAGGTTGGAGCGCCCATAATTACTGACATCATTCTAACTCCATTTCTTTTTGCAGTGGCACTAATACAATATTTAGCTTCATCTGTAAATCCTGTTTTTAATCCATCACAGCCTTCAAAGAATCTAACCAATTTATTATGATTTACAAGCTCTATTGGAGATTTCCTGCCTTCAGATATAGTTTCCATATAAGTTCCTGTATATTTTAAAACTTTTGGATGCTTTAATAATTCTTTAGACATTAGTGCTATATCTTTTGCTGTTGATAAATGTCCATCTGCTGGTAAGCCATTACAATTTTTGAAGGTTGTATTCTTCATCCCTAATTCTTGAGCTCTTTTATTCATCATATTAACAAAATCGCCTTCTGTACCTCCAAGGTACTCGGCAAGAGCTACTGCAGCATCATTACCAGATGCTATTGCAACCCCTTTTAGTAATTCCTCAACGGTTCTTATTTCGCCAGTGTCTAAAAGCATTGTACTTCCGCCCATTTTCTTAGCATTTTCACTACAAGTCACTTTATCATCTAAATTTATTTTTCCGTTATCAACAGCCTCCATTGTAAGCAACATGGTCATTATTTTTGTTACTGATGCAGGCGCAAATTTTTCATCTGCATTCTTTTCATAAAGTATTTTCCCACTCATAGGCTCCATTAATAAAGCAGATCTTGCTTCTATATTCGTTCCACCAGATTGAGCTTTATCTTCTGCTTCAACTGCAATGACAGACTTAATTGGTAATAATAATACAGTAAAAATAAATATCAAAGTTAAAGATAAAATCTTTTTAATATTATATTTCATTTTCCTACCTCCTTTCAAAATTTAGTGTTACCATAAAAAGAAATTATATTATAAGTAATCCTAAATTCCTCAAGGATTTGACAGGAAAATAATCTTATATTTGATCAATCTACCATTTTAATTTATACATTCCTTTAACTGATTATTTTATATATATAATTCATATCTAATGTTTTTCTCATTTCATCAGCTAAAATATCATATTGACTTTCCTTATAACTTGACATGTCAAATGTTTTTATATTATCTGCACTTAATCCTTTTTTCTTTAAAAGTGCCTCAACTATTGTTTTGGCAATTGTATCTTTATCAAATATTCCATGAATATATGTTCCATATATATTTTTATTATTTACTATATTTTTATCACTCATGGTGATTCCCATATGAATTTCGTACCCTTCAAATTCAGCTCCTGAAAGCTTGTGAAATATTCCATTAACCTCTGCAAGGTTTCCTTTAATTCTAGTTCTCGTCTTTTCCTTTGCAAATATAGTATCTGTTTCTAAAAGCCCAAGCCCTGATATTTCTCCTCCTTGTTCGACCCCATATGGATCTTTTAAGGTCAAACCTAGCATTTGATATCCACCGCATACTCCAATTAATGGCTTATCTTTAGATATATGCTTCATTATAGCTGCTTCAAAGCCAGATTCTCTAAGCCAAATTAAATCAGCTATAGTATTTTTTGTTCCTGGCAGAATAATCAGATCTGGATCTTTTAGTTCATTGAGAGATCCTACATATCTAAGAGAGACTCCATCAATGCATTCTAAAGCATTAAAATCTGTGAAATTTGATATTCTAGGCAATCTAATTACAGCAATATCAATGATAGATGGTTTATTTTTTACCGAGAATCTATCTGTAAGACTATCTTCATCATCAACATCAACATTTAAATAAGGAATAACGCCAACTACAGGTACATTAATTGCATCTTCAAGCATTTTAAGCCCTGGCTTAAGTATTGATATATCGCCTCTGAATTTATTTATGATTGTTCCTTTTACTCTTTCTTTCTCATCATCAGATAAAAAAAGCATTGTACCTGCTAAAGATGCAAAAACTCCGCCACGATCTATATCTCCAACAATGAGTACAGGAGCGTTTACCAGCTTAGCAAGTCCCATATTTACAATGTCATCCTTATTTAAGTTTATTTCTGCTGGACTACCTGCTCCTTCTATTACAATAATATCATGCTCATTAGCTAATCCATTGAATGCTTCTAAAATATCTGGAATTAATTTAGTTTTTTGAGCATAATAATCCTTTGCGCTCATATTCCCAATGACTTTCCCATTTACAATTACCTGGGACCCTTGATCGCTTGTAGGCTTCAATAAAATAGGATTCATTCTTACATCAGGTGCAATTCCTGCGGCTTCTGCCTGCATAACCTGCGCTCTTCCCATTTCATTCCCATCATCGGTTATAAATGAATTCAAAGCCATATTTTGAGATTTAAATGGTGCGACTTTATAACCATCCTGCTTTAAAATTCTACATAAACCTGCAACTACTAAACTCTTTCCAGAGTTTGATGCTGTTCCTTGTATCATTATTGTTTTAGCCATATTTCTATCTCCTTAAGTACATTAAATAAATTTACTAGAAAAACCACCAACAAAATGAATTATTTATCTTAGAATCATTTTGTTGATGGTATTATTATATTACATTCCAATTAAATATGTTATATATTTAATTTATGAATTGCCCATTCTGCCATTTCTCTTACTTTTCCATGTTCATCTTTACATGCTTCATAAATACTATCTCTATATTGATCTTTATAATCATTTACCATTGCATTTATAGCATTAACTTTCCATTTCCAAACATCCTCTTTTGGTATATACCAAAACTTAGGCTGCATTACATTTTCTAAAAACTCGTAATCCATTTTTAGAATTTTTTCTAACGAAATTTTTTCACCTAATTCCTCTAAATTCGGGAATTTTTCTTCTTCTTTCCAACGGTTCTTATTCATGGGGCAGGCATCTTGACAGGCATCACAGCCATATACCCAATCTCCTATTTCTTCTTTACATGGCTGATTTGGCATATCTCTCCCTCCAAATGTTGTAATAAATGATACACAAGTAAAAGGATTCATAGTATAGGGCTCTGATAAAGATTTCGAAGGACAATTTTTGATGCACAGATTGCATTTATCAGAGCAAGGTCTTAAGTTTGGTGTTTCTTTTGCTTCTAATTCTTTATCAATAAGCCATGCTTCTAGATACACCCATGAACCATTTTCAGTATAGAAGAAATTATTTCTACGTACCATTCCTAAACCAGCTTTAAGTGCTGCCCATCTTAAAGCAGTTAATCCAAACTTTCTTTCAGTTTCTGCCCTAATTCCCATATCTTTAAGATACTTTTCGAATCTTAAGCTGTCTTTATAATCTTTAGATTCTTCGTCTCTCCTACTATCAACTAAGTAGTATTTTGCAACTCTGCCTTTTAAATGCTCTGGTATAGCATATCTGCTATATTGTCTAACACAAACAACAATAGATTTTGCCCATGGATGATTATCCTTTAACTGTTCAAAACGATAGTAATTTTGATAAAAAGGTTTTGTAACTGGAACTCTCTCAATCCTCTCATCAACTTTTTCACTATACCCTTCTATGTCTGATATCTTAATAATCCCACATTTTTCATATCCCATATCTAAAGCTGCTTCTTTTATTTGTAATGCTAATGAATTCATCTATTATATCATCCTTTCAACAGTTTCTGTTATCTTCTTTACATGCATATACATGTACTCAAACAAAATTTTTTTGTTTTAAAATCTATTATTATTTATATGTATATGCATATAATATCATCCTTCAAATTCACTTGTCAACCTAAATCTTATTAACTTCATTTTGTCAAAATAATATATTATTATTTAATTCATTTTAAAATTTATGTGTACTTATATAAAAAAGATATACAGCCTATAATTAGCCGAGTATCTTAAATATATTATTTATATAAATGCTCTTAAAAGAAAAGAACTCACAAAAAAATCCATTTTGAATTTATGAGAGTTCTTTTCTTTTAAGAAGCATACTACTCCTTAATCATTTTCGTATTATAACTTTTTTATTTTGTATCCTCTTTACCTTTAGTAATGAGATTTACAGCTTTAAATATTTCATTTTTCAAAGTATCAAAATTATCCAGGGCATAAGAATTCATCATTGAACCAAATGGATTCGTTGCTGTCCAAGCAGTAGCTAGTGCCATAATAGCAGTCAAAATAAAATCTGAAGAAAATTCTTTTCCAACTGCTCCTTTACTTTTTAATTCATCTAAATCAGCAATTTTTTCATTGTGAACATGTTCTCGTTCAACTGGATTATTAGTATTCCCTTCCAAACTGAACCATGCCATTAAGCGCATTAAATCCGGATGCGTCATTGCAAACTCGAAAACACGTACTGCATAGCCAGGGAGATCGTCAGGTGTGAATACAATATCTTTATAGACACATGATAAATGTTTTTGAAAAATTGTTGTAAAAAGACTTTCTTTGTTTCCAAAATACATATAGATTAAATTTTTATTACATTCAGCTATCTTAGCAATACGGTCAACTCTTGCACCAGAAATACCATAAGTAGAAAATTCCGCCATGGCTGCTTCCAGAATACGTTCTTGTGTTGCTTGTGAATTCCGCATTAAATCATCCTCTGTAATTCTAGATTTTTGGGAATGTTATCCCAATACGCATATTATACCACTTGACTAATTAATTATAAAGATTTATTATATAACTAACCGGTTAGTTATATAATAAATCTTTATA
>NZ_LZZL01000097.1:0-17635 GCF_002006495.1 Clostridium sp. BL-8 | reverse complement strand
CAACCTGCAGCTTAGAACCTTCAGCGACATTTTTATAGTTTTTCGGAATAAAAATATTTATGATTTCGGTAAACTACCACTTAACTATAGCTTATCTTGTTCCTGAAGATCCGAAGCCATTTTCACTTCTTTCGCTGTCTGACAATTCAGATGTTTCTACAATATTAACTTTAAATACTGGTTTTATGACCATTTGAGCTATTTTCATTCCTTGTTCTACTTTAAAAACTTCATTGCTATGATTAATTAAAATAACTCCTATTTCTCCTCTATATCCCTCATCTATTGTCCCTGGGCTGTTTAATGTTGTTATGCCATTTTTTAATGCTAAACCACTTCTTGGTCTTATTTGAGCTTCTGTATTAGCTGGTAATTCTATTTGTATTCCTGTATGTATTAATCCTCTTTCTCCAGGATTTAAAACTAGTTCTTCCACTGAATATAAATCCAATCCTGCATCTCCTTCATGAGCATAATTGGGTATTATTGCTTTGTCATGAATTCTTTTTATCTTTAATATATAATTGTTCATTTTAACACCTACTTTTAAAATTTATACTATTTATGATTATATCTTAATTTACATATAAAAATCTACTATCTAAATAGTATATATAAAGGCTATATCTAAGAAAAAATCATAATCTTAAATATAGCCTTTGCATAGTTATATACAATGTTTATGTTTATTAGGTGATATATTATTTTTTATTTTATTAACTACCACAACTTTTTGCTTTTTATTATTGTTATCTATAATTATTTCATTCCAACTAATGTATTTAGGTTTTTCAAAATACTTTTTATCTATAATTTCTATTATTCGATAACAACCTTCTTCAACTCTAGAAAAAATAACCTTACCTTCCTCATTGGTCACTTTAGACTCAATTAAAACCGGAGATAATCCATTTATCTTATATAGGTTAATTTTTACTCCTTGCAAATATTCATTTTCTCCACATTCTAGGATTGATATAACTATAATTTCACCGCTATTAAGAACTTTAGCTTCTTCATTTTGCTCTGACATTATATCAGTAATATTTTCATTATTCTCTTTAGAAGTGGTATCACTCATAAGAAATTCCTCTTCAAATATTATTTCTCTTTTAATATAATATGATAAAAAATCTCTTATGTGATTATGATTTTGATATTTCTAAGATTTATGTTAAAAATATTGGAGTACCTACTTCTGCAAAGCAATTTAACAAGTTATATTCATTACATCCAAACTCTTTTTTATTCACTGGGATAGAAAGATATACAACACTCAAAATGCGTCCATTACATACTATGGGAACTATGCAGATAGACTTCCATTCTGGCATACCATATTGATTATAGTTTCCCATTGTCTCCCAATCAATTAAATACATTCCCTTTTCTTCTTCAATAACTTTATAAATTAAATTCCAATTAAACTTTTCAGTTGTATACCACCCATCTTCATTTCTAAGTTTACTATAATTATTAATTATTTTCTTATCTTTAACCTCAAATACCGTAGCTATTTCGCATTCAATTACCTGCATCACTTTTGAAATAAATATATATATTTTGTCTATTTTATCCCCTTTGTATTTAACTAAATTAGCTACCCCTTTAAGATCTAATGCAAAACTATAATCTTTTGCCATATTACCTGATAATACTCCTGCTAGCTCATTATTAATATTACGACTGATGCTTTCCTCCTTTTCCCAAAGCACATATCTATTTTTACCTTCATTTTTTGCTTTATATAAAGCCTGGTCTGCTCTTCCTATCATTTCATCACTGCTTAATAATTCATTAACGCTCATTGCTATTCCAATACTTATGGTAACATTTCTCTTATCACCTAAAATTTTCGCTTCTTCAACATTAAGCCTAATATTTTCTGCCTTTCTAATTGCTTCATCTTCATTGATATCTGGACAAAGTATTATAAATTCTTCTCCACCGTATCTTCCAATAATGTCATCCTTGCCAATACACTTCTTCACTTCTTTTACAAGCCTGACTAACACTTCATCTCCTGTTTGATGTCCATATGTGTCATTTATTCCTTTGAAGTCATCAATATCAAACATCATAACAGCAAATTTACTTTCTTCTAACTTTTCCTTATCTAATAAGAAAAGCAAAACTTCTTCAAAATATTTTCTATTATATACCTCTGTAAGCTTATCTAATGCAGAGTTTATTGTTAGATAATATTTCTCTAATAAAAATATTAAAAATGGCTTAAATTTTTCTATAATTATTTTAGATTGATTATTAATATAATTAATTGCATTATCTGCAATTAGAATTAATCTTGCATTAACTCCCCGTCTATTATTCATGGTTTCTTCCCTATTTATAATTTTCATATACATGCAAGACTTTATTCCATCTTTTAATATCTTATTATCTAGCTGATAGAACCTAGTATCATTATTACAAATAATAAAAACATCTTCTTCTGTATCAACTTTTAATGAAAAATACTTATTAATTTCATTCTTATCATTAATTCTATAGGTGCATATGATATCATTTCCACCTTCATTACTTTCTGTAATAATCATCGCCTTATCTGCCAAAACCAATCTGGATATATATTTAATTATATTTTCCATATTTTTAATTGTGTCGCCTGAAAATTGTTCGAACACTTTAAATGCATCATTTAAATCATTATAATAGCATTTTTCATATAAGCTTTGCGCCAGCTTAAAAAATTCTTCATTTTTTAATATATTTTCTAAATTTAATTCCATTAAAATTCTACTTATCTCTTCAGTATTTTTTATAAAATGAGTCTCTTTAAAACTTATTCTCATATTTAAATCATAGTTTAAACATCTTGCAAATAAGCTGCGAAGCTTCAACAAATCACTATTATTTATATATGATAATTTATCATATTCTGGTAATGAATTAATTACATCCATATGCAAAGATATAGCCTCATAATAATAGTTAATTGCTAAATCATAACATTTAAGTTCATTATATTTTTTTCCAACTGCAGCATATAAATCTGCCTTAGTCTCTTGATTGCTAATAAATGCACATACCTTTAAAGCTTTGTTAATAAGAAAATTATAACAATTTTTATCTTTTAAGTTAAACTCTAAGTATATATAAACTCCTTCTACATTATAATCTCTAGGGTATTCTTTAATTTTAAAAAACAGCTCCTTGGCTAATTCTTTATATCCAAGGTTCAATATTCTTTTAATTGCACTTAGCCTTATTTCAAGTCCAACATCCGGTTTATTAAGTAATTCAATTTTATTATTTAACTTACTATATACATTTTTAATATCCTCATCACACTTACATTTATATAATATGAGCTCATAATATTTGCATATCATAACTTTATGATAAAAATTATTAGTATTAAATATTAAACCGTATACTTCTTTTAAATAGTCATATGCCATATCATAATTACAAACTAATAAATTATATAGTGCATATGTATAATTAAAACTTATAATTTGTTCTTCTGGCAGCTTAATCGCTTTTTGCATTTGCCTAATCATATTATAGTATTTTACTGCTAAATTAATTTTTCCAGACTTTATATATATCATGCAAAGTTCATTACAAATATTAAAAGAATAAAAATTTATTCCTTCTTCTTTTTCCCTTTCTAATGCTTTTAAAAGATACTTCTCTGCATCAATATACTTTCCCTTTTGTCTATATATATTTGCAATATATATTAAACTGAGTATCTCTTTCTTATAAACCTTATGTTTATTACTTAATCTGCTTAGCTCTAAATATTTTATTAAAATTACTTCATCTTCTTCTCGCTCTTCTTTAGAGAGTTCCACATACTTTAACCTTGCAAATAGCTGTCCATTAATATTATTGTTTTTTGTAAATATGTCTGTAGCATATAGATATAACTTTTTAGCTTCTTCATAATTTTCTTTTCTTGCATACATCTTAGCTGTTACAGTTATTATCCATCCATATATATCTTCTCTTATTTTGTTCTCCTCACATAATTTTTTTGCTCTCTCTACATTTTCTAAAGCTAAATCATAGTTATACTCTAATATATATTTTAATGAAATTGCATAATAATAGTAAATCTCACCTTTAGGATAATAAATTTTATCTAGTAATCTTCTTACACAGCTAAGCGCATAATCAATTCCCGTATCGGTATCTGTAATATCATTAAGCTTTATAATTATCATTTCAAGTAATGTATACAGTTCAATCTCAAGTTCATCATTTTGTATTGCATATACATTTGCTTTTTCAAAATATTCAAAGCTTTTTTCATGCTCTGAATTCTTTTCATATAACTCAGCTATACATATGGCTGCTTCACTTTTGCCTAAGTTACATGGATACTTTAATATTTTTTCATAATACATTTTTGATTTCAATGAATCTCCCGAAATCTCTTGTACTTTTGCATATTTTATAGCATAAAAATACGCTTTCTCATAATTCTTACTTTTTTCCAATTGTAATAAAAATTCTTCTATATAATAATCTGTTTCATATAAAACTTCTTCCATAAATTCAGATGCTTTACAATGCATCTCCATTCTTTCTTCTTCATGTAATTTTAAATAAAGCATATTCCTTAATAAATCATTAGAAAATCCTACAAGTATGCCTTGATCACATATTTTATCAATTAAATATTTTTTAGATTTTAATTTTTTATAAACTTCTTCCTCAAAGTCTTTTATTACATATTTTAATATTATTTTTTCAGATAATGGTGCTTCGAAAATAGACATTTTTTTTAAAACTCTTACTTCTCTTCTCTCTAAAGAAGACAAACTCATTTCTAATCTTTTTTCCAAGGCTCTTGGTATTAATATGTCTTTTACTCTGATTTTTGTCTTCCACTCTCCAGTATTTTCATCAAAATATAAATTTTTATTCTCATATAATTCTTTTATTACGCTGCTTATATATTGAGGATTTCCTAGTGTCTCAGAATATATTTTTACAACTAGTTTATTAATCCCTTTATTGGTATTTAGCATTCCTTTAATCATTTTATCAGTATTGTATTGATTAAAATAATTTATTTTGTATTCCTCATATTGTTCTAATTCTTTAAGATTTTTAATGTATCTCAAAAAATTTATATCGCTTATAGTTTCATTCATAGTGAATACTATCATCACATTTTCTAAGTTATTACTAACCAAAGAAATATATCTTATAAATAACTTAAAAAACTCATTTTTTTGATCTAAATTATCTATCAATATAACTAAAGACCTAGTCATTGTATACTCATTTATAAACTTTCCAATTCTATTAATCAGCTGAAGTTTTTGCTTATTTTCACAATTACTATGGTCTTTATCACTTAACATTAATATAAATTTTTTTATATAAACCTCGTATTTATCTCTTAAACTTTTGTCGGCTTTTTTAAAAAAAGATTTCAAGAGATCATTATATATACTATTTTCACTTCCACCACTGACTTCCGAATCATGGACATATATATAATCTTTAAAATACTTGTTTTCTATACGATACTTAATCTCCTGTAAGAATCTGCTCTTACCACTTCCATCTTCTCCTCTAAAAGCTATTATTTTATATTTTTCTTTATTCTCAAGTATTTTTTGGAAGTTTTTTTCTACTATCTTTATCTCTTCTTCCATCCCAATCATATCTAAATCAGTTTGAAGTTTATTTAATGCATCCTTAATAAAGATTTTATAATTTTTATGCATTCTGTCATTAATATCTTTTATAAAATATTTAAGCTTAAAATACTTATTTATTGTATTAACTTGATTGTATGTCTTTTTTATATGTTTTAATTCTTTTAGATTATCTTCAATTTCTTCATCTGTGAATATTTCATTGAATAAATTTATAACTTGTCCAATATTATCTTTTTGAAGACTTCCTTCATTTCTATTCTCATAGTTATATTGATAAGGTAATGCATTTACGGATGAATTTAATAAGTTAAACTTTCTCAGTTCATTTTGCAATAAGTTTTTTATTTTTATTCTAATACCTGTTTTATAATCAGAGATTAGCATTATATCTCTTAATGTAATATTTTCAAAAATATACCCTTGCATATTTAGTGTATTTACAGCCGCACATAATTCCATTAATATATCAAGTTTTTTATTTGAAGTGCATTCCTTAAAATACACCTGAATATCCGCTTTAAGTGGGACATATTCCATTAAGTACCCATATTGAGGCTTATCTAATTTTATACCATTTAGACTATAAATTATTTCAATTCTAATTATATTAACAATATAATCAAAATTTAAATTCTTAATTGTCCTAAATCTGCTCAACAAATACTCTCTTGTTTTTTCATATGTAAAATTATTCTTTAAAACACATAATATATACCTCTCATTTTTTTCAGAGTCTAATACAAGGTAATTTAAAAAATTTTCTTCAATATTCAATTCCTGTTCAATTAGATATTTATTATTAACAGTTTTCAATATTAATTCATCCCTTTTCCATATGAATATTGCTTATCTATTTATTTATAGTATACCATTTTTTAACATTATACCAGAGTATATTATTTTTAAATTTAATTTATTTCATTATTTTTTTATTTCTATTACATATATATCTTATTTTACCAAATCGTTTTACATTAAATTATTTACTTATCAGGATATTTTCTTTTCTTATAATATAAATTTAATTGAAGGACATAATATTCTTATACAAAATATTTATGAAGGTGATTATATGAATTCAAACTTTTTTAAAAAAATCATTCTATTTACATTAATAATTACAACTCTTATTAGTTATTCAAATTTTACAATTTTTAATGTTTATGCCGATGAAACAAAAGTTATTTATTTAACGTTTGACGATGGTCCTGCTGGAAAAGTCACAAAAAATGTTTTAGATATACTGAAAAATGAGTCTGTTCACGCAACTTTCTTTCTGATTGGAGAACAAATTAAGGGTCAGGAAGACTTGGTTAAGAGAATGTATGATGAAGGCCATGCATTAGGACTTCATAGCATGAGTCATAAACGAAGCCGCCTTTATTCATCTAATGAAATATTTCTGCAAGAAATGCTAGACACTCAAGAAGCGGTTAATTCTATAGTCGGCTTTAAACCTACTATTTTAAGATTTCCTTTTGGCTGCAATAATAACTGTTATAAACTCTCTCAATCTATGGTTGATTTATTACATAAAAATAATCTAAAAATTTATGATTGGAATACTGATAGTGGAGATGGTGCACATCCTGGTTCCAGTCCTAGTGTATTTATAAAAAATTCAAAGAGCAATAAGAGTCCTGTCGTACTATTAATGCATTGCGCATATATGAGTAAAAACTCTGTAAAAGCTCTTCCTGAAATAATTAAATATTACAAAGATAATGGATATGAATTTAAGATAATAGATGAAAATACCCCTGAGGAATTTCATTTTATAAAGAAATAATAAGGCACTATAAAATAAATAACAAGTCCACTTGCAAGGCTATTTTAGACTTGTTATTTATTTTCATGTGCCTAACTAAAAAAGGAAAATGCTCCTTCATCTCATAGGATACATTTTCCTTTATATTGTCTAAAAATCCTATTGTATTGCGTAACTTCCGTTAGATACTGCAATTTTTTCAACTATTTTAAATATAATAATTCCTAACACTGTATTAACTGCTGCTGTTGGAATAACTGTAAATACAAATATAGTTCCAACCGAAAATCCTGCAGGTAATCCTGCTATAGTTGCTAATGCCGCTATGAATGTGGCTCCACTTACTAAAGTACCTAAAGGTAATAATATTGATATTTGTCTTAATTTGCTGATCTTATTTCTTAATGGCATTAATATTAAAAACGCAACATTACATGTTACAAATTTATCAATAATATTAGGCACTAGACCTCCTGGTGTTTTAGTTGTAAGGGCTGCAAAAATTCCTATAATGATACCACATATTAATGTAGTCTTATAATCTTTATTAAATACTACTATCATAAATAGCATTGCCAGTGAAAGATCTGCTTGTATTCCAACTATTGGTGGTGTAATTTGATGTAGTATTGCTCCAATTGCTATTAAAATTGCATTAGTTACCATTCTTTTTGTATTCATTTCAAATATCCCCCTGCTAATTTTTATTTTTATTTATTGCTATATTAAAATTCTTTCCTTTCACAACATAATCATCACACCCCATTATAAAAAAGTATAAAAAAAACTCCGTCCTATTGTAAATAGGACGGAGATTATCCGCGTTGCCACCTAAATTGCACAAAATGCCTCTCATTTCAGATACTAACATATCTTATTCGCTATAACGTGCGACTTACGGCTAAACTACTCTCAAAAGATTTCATATCGCTCCTCAAAGGCCCATTCATCACTAACTGCCGTACTGAAATCTCACCATCTTCAGCTCTCTTTAACATTGTCTCATGACTACTATCCCTTTTCAACGGATTTATTTTATACTTATATAATATACACTAGACTATTATTTGTCAATACATTTAAATAATTAAATAATTAGCTAATCTACCATTATTTATTTATGTTTTTAGATTTTTTATCATTAACTAATGATACTATCAAAGCTGCTGTTGCTGCTACAACAGTAATTATTTTTCCTGTCTTTTTTATTTGCATGTAACACCCTCCTAAGCTTTTTAACCTAAATATAAATACTATTATAGGCACATTAAAAAAAATCAATCCTTCTTAGCCTTTTTACCGTGCAAAAGAACATTCTCAGTAATCTTGAATTTATAATTTTCTATCCTGTACCTTATTTAAACTGATTTTCCTTTTCGACGTAGCTATATCCTACTTCTTCAAGTCTGATAACTATATCATCTTTGTTTAATTCCAAATCACTGCAAAGAAGATCAAGAGAAGAATATTGATCTCTTAATTTCATATTAATCATACTCAGCAGTATAATAGGATCTAGAATCTTTATTGAATCATTATCCATCACTCTTCACCCTCTTCTATCCGCATATTAACTATAATATAACATAAATCCCCAATTTAATAAATACCTTCACATATTCTCTTCTATTCCTCATCATAATAGTCTAAAAATGAATGTTTTTCCTCACCTTTTTGCCATCCTAATATAGAATCCATACTAACATTTTCTGCTGCCTTAAAAATAGATTTTTCTACTCCATTAAAATTTTTCTTTAATTCTTTAATTAAATCTTTTATTTCATATCTTTTGTTTCCTATTCGTTCCGCTGCAACCATACATGCACAGTTTAATGGCCATATTCCGCTATAATTTATAAATCTCTTTATATCTTCTTCTTCAATATAATACATTGGTCTTATTAACTCTAAGTTTTCAAAGTTTTTTGCCTTCAATTTAGGAAGCATTGTTTTAAAATTACCTCCATATAGTATATTCAGCATAGTTGTTTCAATTACATCATTGTAATGATGACCTAACGCAAGCTTATTGCATCCAAATTCCTGTGCTTTAGCATAAAGAGATCCCCTTCTCATTCTTGCACACAAATAACACGGGTAATCTTTAGCCATTTTATCAACTACATCAAAAATACCAGATTCATATATATGAATTGGAATATTCAAATGTTCACAGTTTTCTATTAATAATTTTTTTATATCTGGATGATAGCCTGGATCCATTGCTAAAAATACTAATTCAAACTTCACCTGACCATGTCTTTGCAATTCTTGAAATAATTTTGCCATTAATATACTATCTTTTCCTCCAGATATACCAACAGCAATCTTATCTCCTTCTTCAATTAAATTATAGTCTTTAACAGCTTTTATGAACTTACTCCATATATGTTTTCTATAACCCTTAATGATACTTTTTTCAATATCCTGTAGTGGTTTTTTCTCTCCCTCTGGTATAATCCTAGGGCATCCTTTTCCTGCAATTGTACTCATTATTTTATTTCTCCTTATTATATTAATAGCACTCAAATATTCATACTAATTATTTTATTTAAATTGTTAACTGAATAAAATTATCTTTACTTAAAAAGTTTATAATGAACATATAGAATTTACAAGTACTTTTGCAATTAGGCACATGAAAATAAATAACAGCTCAAAAGTTGCCTTGAATATTTTTCATCAGGAAAGTAGGTAAATTGACTTGTTATTTATTTGATTCTGCCTTATTTAATTATCTCCTCAATTAAGGCTTTAGGACTTTCAGCTTCCATAAGACTTGACATGATAGCAATTCCACCGGCCCCTGAATTTATTACTTCTTTAAAATTACTCTTATCTATTCCACCAAGGCCAATAACAGGAATATCTATTTCTTTAGAAAGCTTTTCTATTTCTTTAATCCCTCTAGGAGGAACTCCTTTCTTACAATCAGTCTCAAATACATGGCCATAAATAACATAATCTGCTCCCAAATTATAAGCTTGTATCCCTTCATCAAAACTATGTATTGAAACACCTATCATTTTATATTTCTTATATTCTTTCCCTCTAAATCTAAAATTATCCCCTGCTTCTTCCATACTTTTTAGATTTTCTGTGTAAAACTTCTCCTTAATACCTAAAAAATCTTTAAATGATAGTTGAATTCCATCTGCATTTACTCGTTCTGCTACCTCTTCATTTGAATTTATAATTACTTTTATATCAGTATTCTCAAGTTCCTTTTTTACTTTTAAAGCTGTTTCCAATAATTCTCCACTTTCTAAATCTTTTTCCCTTATCATTAAATAATTTATCTTCGATTTGGCTATTTTTCTTATTTGTTCATAAAAATCTAAACATAATTTTCTATTAGTTATTCCAATTATAATCATAACTTTATTTTCTCCTTACTATATATTTTCTTCAATATTTAAAACTTACAAAACATTTATATAATATGTTGAAAACACTAATTTATCTAAAATAATTAATTTTATAAGTTAAAAGTTAAAGGAAAAACATATAGAGTTTTCAAAATATTATTTTATAAATCTATTACTGCGATTTTATAACCAACTCATAACTTATAATTCATAACTGTAAGCTGCTTTAAACTTCTTCTTCGCCTAAAATCAGTCTAAGTGCCATGTTCGCTTCATGACAGGCTGCAATACCAACTCTAGGTGCCATCAATCCTTCATTTATTTTTGCTTCATTTTCAAAATCTCCACACATATATAATCTGGAGTTCATCTTTTTACTGACTATCAAATTATTAGAATAATAACCTGCCATACCTGATGCTGAAATTATTTTTGGTCTTTGAGTTTGAAGTAAAACTTCCCTTACTATCATGGCTTTATTTTCTGCTCCATCAAAGGCTTCAATTACTATATCCATGTCTTCAAATAATTCTTTAATATTATCAGGTCCTACACAAGCATCAATTTTTTGAACTTCTATAAATGGATTAATTTCATCAAGAATATCTTTTAAAGCATCACATTTCTTCATGCCAATATTCTTAATAAAATATTGCTGTCTATTTAAATTACTAGGTTCAACAACATCAAAGTCGATGATTTTCAAATGTCCAACACCAATTCGTCCAAGAGCCAGTGCTACTGTTGAACCAAGTCCTCCAAGCCCAGCAATCGCAACTTTAGCCTGCTTTACCTTTTCGTGCACTTTAGGTGTGTGCCTGCTTACCATTAAGGCTTCTAATTCCTCTTTACTTGGAATTTCTCCTCTCTTAATTAATGTAAGTTTGTCTCCTTCACTTAAAGCGTAATCTGATTTAATCGGAAATCCATTTAATATAACTATATCAGCATCACTTTTTATTTTATCTCTAATTTCAAATGCAGTAGCATCGTCCTTCTCCAAAACCTCTTTTTCATTTACTATTATTTTCAAAACTAGTCCCTCCTAAATTTAGTGTAATATATTTTACTTTTTATTTTTTAGTTCTTTTATTCTTGTTAAAATAACCTTTTTCATAAGTTATCCATAGATTTCACTTTATTATTAGTTCCTCGTAAAAAATAAAAAGAGACTCTTCTCTAGGAAAAGTCTTCTAAATTTCTATTTAATAAATAAATTAAATTTATTTATTGCTTCCCTACGGTGGTATTAGCCACATCAGGTTAAAAGAGTTAAAGCAAATACAGCTTTTCTCAGCCAATTTTATTTGGCACCCCTAGCCTCTATTCATTTTTACTTATTATATTAATTTTATATTATCATTTTATTAATAACAATTCAAATTATTTATATAGGAATAGCAGGTAAAGAAAACTTATTATTTTCTTATTTTTATATAAAGATATCCGAAACCTGCTATTAATTAAAAATTTCTGTGTTTATAATATATTTAACAATAGATCACCTTTATTAAAATTAGAATATAATTTGGAGGATAAATATAATGTTTGAAAATAAAAAACTATATAAAGATGTTTCAAGAAAAAAGATTTGCGGAGTACTTGTTGGGGTTTCTGATTATATAAGCGGAGATGTTACCTTAGTTCGCATATTGTTTATCTTATTATCTATAAAATTTCTTCCTGTCTGCATTGTAATCTACTTCATATGTGCACTCATTATGCCTGATAAACAAGACATCTTTAAGGATCAAAGTCCAAACCAATAACTTTCATTAAAATTATTGAACTTTTTTTCAAAAGTGGTAAAATACTAGATGTCGGTATTCCTTATAGAAACTGAACGGAAATTCGTATATAGATTTTTCCGAATTATATCCACATTACGGAATAAGAACGGAGGTATTTTAATGGAAAGAAGTAATATTAAACCAAAATTTTCAGTTAGACAGATAGCAATGATAGGTATGTTGTCTTCCATTTCTATTTTCTTAGGATTAACAGGATTAGGTTTTATTCCAATCCCACCTGTAAAAGCTACTATTATGCATATTCCTGTAATTATAGGTGCAATTGTTGAAGGTCCAATTGTAGGTGCTTTAGTTGGACTAGTCTTTGGATTATTTTCAATGTATCAAGCTTTTACAACTCCACTACCAACATCATTCCTTTTTTGGAATCCTATAATAGCTTTGATTCCTAGGATTTTAATTGGAGTTGTAGCATATTATGTGTATATTCTTTTAAAAAATGCAATTAAAAAACAGAGTATTAGTATAGGTATTGCCGCATTATGTGCGACTTTAACAAATACAATCGGAGTTTTAGGATTAGCCTATTTAATCTACTTAGATAGATATTCAGCTGCTCTTGGAATAGATAGAGCAATTGCCGGAACTACTATTGCTACAATCGGAGTCACAAACGGAATTCCAGAAGCCATAGTAAGTGCTGTAATATGTATTCCTGTTATAGTTGCTATACAAAAAATGAAAAAATAATGTAATAATATTTAATTATTACTCTTTAATGATGACCAATGATTTTAATTAACTTTATTATCCTTGGTCCTTTATTTATACATAGTTTTATTATAAGGAGCATTTTATTTATGAAAGAAATAAAGTTTTGTGATATAGATGGGATTAAGCTTGGTCATGCTGAAAATAGAGAAGGTGGTACTGGATGCTCAGTTATTATATGTGAAAAAGGTGCAACTGGTGGTGTTGATGTTCGTGGTGGGGCACCTGGAACTCGTGAAACTGATTTGCTTGATCCAATGGAAATGGTAGATAAAATTCATGCTGTAGTTTTATCTGGAGGAAGTGCTTTCGGATTAGATGCTGCCTCTGGCGTAATGGAATATTTAGAAAAGAAAGATATAGGCTTTGATGTAACTGTTGCTAAAGTTCCAATTGTATGTGAAGCTGTTTTATTCGATTTAGCCTTTGGTGATCCAAAAATAAGACCTGATAAAGAAATGGGATTTAAAGCATGTATTAATTCAGAAATCTATACTGATGATATAAATGGAAATATCGGTGCAGGATACGGTGCAACTGTAGGTAAATTTCTAGGTCCTGATTACTCTATGAAAGGTGGACTTGGAACCTATGCAATAAAAGTCGGCGAGCTTGAAGTTGGTGCCATAGTAGCTGTAAATTGCTTAGGTGATGTAATTGATCCTTCTAACCTTAGCATTATTGCCGGTGCATATGATAGTAAAAATAAAGTATTTTTAGATACTGAACGTTTAATTCTTGAAAATTTTCAAAATCCCAAAAATCCATTTAAGGGAAACACAACCATAGGTCTTATAGTAACAAATGCAGATTTCACAAAAGCTGAAGCAAATAAAGTAGCTTCAATGGCTCATAATGGTTATGGAAGAACCATGAGACCTGCTCACACAATGTTTGATGGAGATACTATATTTACAATGTCAACAAATAAAGTTAAGTGTGATGTTACAACTGTCGGAATGTTAGCTGCTAAAGTCATGGAAAAAGCTATAATCCGTGGCGTTAAATCTGCACAGGGATTATTTAATGTTCCTAGTTTTTCAGATATAAATAATTAGTCAAAAATTTAATCAGGTTATTTAAAACAACAGCGTTTTAAATAACCTGATTAATTATATATTATTGATTTTTTAATGATATTGGTGTTATTACAATTTCATCACCATTTCTATCAATTCTAACCTTTGAACCGTAAGTTAATTCACCTTTTATTATCATCCTTGCAAGTCTGTTTTCTAAGGTGTTTTGAATATATCTCTTAAGTGGTCTTGCTCCATAGACTACATCATAGCCTTCTCTCGCCATTATTGTTTCAGCTTCATCTGTAACTTCTATTTCTATATTCTTATCTTTCAATCTTGAACTTACATCTTTTAAGAATATATCTATAATTTTCTTTATGCCAATTTCAGTCAATGGTTTAAACATTATAGTATCATCTACTCTATTTAAAAATTCTGGTTTAAATCTTGATTTTAGAACACTCATTACCTTTGTTTTAATTTCTTCTTCAACATGATTTTCATTTTTATTTTCTAGCAAGTATTCACTTCCAATGTTTGAAGTCATAATTATTATAGTATTCTTAAAATCAACTGTTTTACCTTTGTTATCAGTTAATCTACCATCATCTAATATTTGAAGGAATATATTAAATACATCTTCATGTGCTTTTTCAATTTCATCAAATAAAATTACACTGTATGGTTTTCTTCTTACTGCTTCAGTTAATTGTCCTCCTTCATCATAACCTACATATCCTGGAGGCGCTCCAACTAACCTAGATACAGAATGTTTTTCCATATACTCTGACATATCTATACGAATAATGCTTTCTTCAGAATCAAATAAATTCCTAGCTAGAGTCTTTGCAAGCTCTGTTTTTCCTACACCTGTTGGTCCTAAAAATATGAACGAACCTATTGGCCTATTAACATCCTTAAGCCCTGCTCTTGCTCTAAGTATAGCATTAGTTACAGCTTCAACTGCTTCACCCTGCCCTATTACTCTCTTATTCATTTCTTCTTCTAATCTTAAAAGTTTCTCTCTTTCTCCTTCAAGTAAATTACTTACTGGAATTCCAGTCCATTTTGAAAGAACAGCTGACACTTCCTGTTCAGTAACTTCCTCTTTTAGCAAGGCTCCCTCATAATTATCTCGAAGTTCAATTTCTTTTTGCTTAATTTGCTCTTCTATCGCAGGAATTTTACTGTACTGAATTTCAGCAACTTTATTATAGTCAAAGTTTCTCTGAGCAGCTTCTATATCTCCCCTTGCATCGTCTAGCTGACTTTTTAAGGTTTTTATAGCCGTAATCTGCTCTTTCTCTTTTGTATATTTAGCAGTCATTTCATCATTTTTTTCTTTAAGCTCCGCAAGTTCTTTTTCAAGATCTTCTAATCTTTTTTGTGAGCCTTCATCCTTCTCTTTAACTAAAGCTTCTTTTTCAATTTCTAATTTGAATATCTTTCTTCTTATTACATCAAGCTCTGTTGGAAGCGAATCAATTTCTGATCTTATCATTGCTCCAGCTTCATCAATTAGATCAATTGCTTTGTCTGGCATATATCTGTCTTGAATGTATCTATCTGATAGTTTTGCTGCAGCTACTATTGCTGAATCATGAATTCTAATTCCGTGGTGAATTTCAAATCTTTCTTTTAATCCTCTAAGTATTGCTATTGTATCATCAACTGTAGGTTCATCAATAATTACTGGTTGAAACCTTCTTTCTAAGGCCTTATCCTTTTCAATATATTTTCTATATTCATCAAAGGTTGTAGCACCAATACAGTGAAGTTCTCCTCTTGCAAGTAATGGCTTTATCAAATTTCCAGCATCCATAGCTCCATCAGTTTTACCTGCTCCAACTATAGTGTGAATCTCATCAATAAATAATAGTATTCTACCTTCACTGCTTTGAACTTCTTTTAATACTGCTTTTAATCTTTCTTCAAATTCACCTCTATACTTTGCTCCAGCTATTAATGATCCCATATCTAATGAGAAGATGATTTTATCTTTTAAGCCTTCTGGAACATCACCTCTTACTATCCTTTCAGCTAATCCTTCAATAATTGCTGTCTTACCAACTCCAGGTTCTCCTATCAATACTGGATTATTTTTTGTTCTCCTAGAAAGGATTCTTATAGTTCTTCTTATTTCTTCATCTCTTCCTATAACAGGATCAAGTTTATGCTTTTTAGCAAGGTCAACTAGGTTAGTTCCATATTTAGCTAAAGCATCATATGTTCCTTCTGGATCTTGTGTCTCAACTCTTTGATTTCCTCTCACTTCTGAAAGAACTTTCAAAAAATTATCTTTAGTTATACCATAATCCTTTAATATTTTTGAGATCTGGCTATTCTTTCCTACCTCCATGATAGCAAGCATTAAATGTTCAACACTTACATATGAATCCTCAAATTGCTTTGAAAATTCTTCTGCTTTAATTAAGGCTTCTTCTATTTTTCTAGTAATATATACATTACCAATACCTTCTCCTTGAACTTTAGGCATGGAATCCAATTCTTTATTTATAGAATCTTTTATATTCTTCATAGGTACGCCCATTTTAGTAAAAATATTTGGCACCAATCCATCATCTTGTTCTACTAAAGCTGAAAAAAGATGAATTAAATCTATTTGTTGATGATTGAATTTAACTGCTATAGCATTAGCGTCATTTAATGCCTGCTGTACCCTTAATGTCATTTTATCAATATTCATATCTATTCCTCCAATCTTATAAATAAACAAATCAAGAATTGATTTATTACTTGCAATTTTTAGATTATACTACTTACAGTTATAACTTATGATTTAAAAACGAAGTTACATTGTATGCACAATTTAACTAAGTTCGAGAACCCAAATATAAAATTTGGACTCTCACTTATCCATGCTATAAACTGTGTACTGCTAATTGTAAACTGTTTATAGTTTTTCTTCTGTATATATAATAATACATTGGTCAAAGAAAGTCAAAGTGTATTTGAGATTAATTTATTTTTTTCAATAAAATAAAAATGATAGGTTACTTTCTTCATAACTTAATAATATAAAATTATCATCTCATATTATTAATAAGTTATGTTCAATCTAACCTATCACGTAAAGTTCTATAAAATTTCTTTCTCTCACAATATATATTTAACGAGAGCTTACACTAACAAGGCACATGAAAATAAATAACGAGTCCAAAATAGCCTTTGCGAGCGGACTTGTTATTTATTTGATAGTGACTAATTATATAACTACTATTAAATTTTCTTATCGACAAATTGCAATAACAAATTGAACTAATTTCTATTTATGACTTAAACATTTGTA
>NZ_LZZL01000096.1:0-19241 GCF_002006495.1 Clostridium sp. BL-8 | reverse complement strand
ATCAAAGTAAAACCATTCTCCATTTATCTTTTGCCAGCCAGCTTGTACATTACTATTGTTTGCTCCTTGGCTGTCATCTGCAAGCTGATTGCCTTGTTGTCCTAATCCAGAATTCAATGTTTTATTAACTGTTAATGTATATGTCCTTGAATTATCATCCTTAGAAACTTTTACAGTTATTGTATTAGTAGTTGAGCTTAAAGGTACTGTACTCTTATATCCACCATCGCTATCAACTATTGTTCCATTTATTGTAACTGTATCGTCCGTATCCTTAGGTATAGCTTGTACTACTGTTGAAGCTGCATCGTTAAGAACATTAGTAGTATAAGAAGTTGTATTTTGATCAAAATTAACAACTGCATTGCTTAATGAAAGTCCTAATAAGTCCGCATCATCAGAAGTTGTATTTTTTACGATGATAGTATATTGGTTATAATCTGAACTAGAGTAATCTTCATCCTCATCATATTTATCTTCATATACTCTTACCCTAAAGTAGTAGTTGTTCCTTCTGAAATATTAATATCATCACCAACTTCGTAAGCTGTACTAGAACTTCCTTTAAATATTCTTACATTATCATCGTCTGCTCCATCTATGCTATTTATAACAATTTTATTTGATGAAGTTTTTGAATAATATGTGTCTCCAACAGATAAATCTTCATCGAGCTTATCATCATAGCCGCTATCTGTATAAAGATTTAAATTACCTCCATTTGAAGTTTCTAATTCTAAACTTCTTAGTTCATCAGCATCAGAATCGGATGCATAAGCTTTTATAGTTAATAAATTAGCACATGTTGCGGGTGCAACTGCTGAAACACTTCCGAGCACTATTACTGCCGCAATTATCTTTTTTAAATTTCTATTCATAAATATCGTCTCCTCATTTTAATACACAAGTTTGTATACTTATTTATAAAATCTTTTAATCAAATAGTACATCATTTTCCTTATAAGTATTATATTAACCAATTATTGTTGCATTAGTATGACAATAATATTGCTAGAATGTTAATTTATTATACACTAACATTAAACAATATCTCACTAACTTGTATTGATAAAAGGCATGTAAAAAAATAAGAAATGAAGTTCTTTAAAAAAGAACTTCACCCCTTATTTTTTATATATTGACTTTTATTTAATCACTAAACTAAGCCGTTGCTTTTAGCAATTTAATTCTAAAGTTATTTCTGGGAAGCTTTAATTTAACGTATTAACAGCGATTTTTAATACAAACGCAAAAATCTTAGATTATTAAAACTCCGCTATCATTAAATTTATATTCTTTTCCGTCAATTGTCTGAGTTCCAGTTAACATAACTCCACTTGGACTAAAATAATATTTCGAATTAGAATAAACCAGCCATCCTGTCTGCATTGAGCCATCACTATTTAGGTAATACCATTTTTCAGTTTTTGTATTAGTATCAGCTGTATTTGAAGCATCACTATTGCTATCGCTCGTATTAGCAGCTTCTTCCTTATACCAGCCAACCTTCATATCTCCATTTGTTTTATCTAACATATACCATTTTCCACCTGTGTACTGCCAGCCAGTTAACATGATTCCATTACCATCTAATAAATACCACTTATCATTCTTTTGCAGCCAGCCGGTTACTTTAGAACCATTTTCATTGTAATATTCCCAACCTTTATCTGTTTGTACCCATTGAGACTTCTTAGTCGCATCTGTACTTGTATTACCAGTGCCTGTAGTACTACCACTGTTATTGCCGCCACTTGTGTTAGTAGTATCTTGAGAAGTACCTCTATTTGCAGTTAAGGTATATGTTCTCTTCTTATCATTTAATTCATCCTCAACTACTATGGTAATAGTGTTCTTTCCTTTAGATAACGATATTTCTTTTTCGTAATCATCATCTGAATTTACTTCATCTCCATTAATTGTGACTAAATAATCCTCATCTTCTGGCTCTGCATTTACTGTTAATTTGCTTATAGCTTCATCAAGATCTACAGTGTAATCATCTTCATCTTCTGAGAAATTAATATCTCCATGATCTAATTTAAGCTTATCTAAATATACATCAGCTTGTGTATCTGAAGCATCGCCTCTAGTAATGTTTAAGGTATAAGTTCTTTGATTATCCTTATCATCTGTTACTTTTATTTTAATTGTATTTGTTCCTTGGTCTAAAGATACATTCTTCTTATAATCATCACCTGAATCTACAACATCTCCATCTATTCTTACCCTATCTGAATCATCTTCTGGCGGTGCTGTTATTTTTATTTCACTGACTGAAGAATCAACACTAACATCATAGCTTGTCTTTTGCTTTGTGAAACTTATGTCTCCTTTATTAAGCTGAATGTTATCTAGATATATTGGATCCTGAGTATCATCCTCATCATCACTTGCTTGTGTTTTTCTTACGTTTATCGTATATTCCTGCTCGCATTTTGTTACATCCTTATCATCATTTTTAGCTTCTCTATAGTCATCTAATGAATTATAAGTCCTAACGTAAACAGTTGTATCTCCTTTTCCAAGAGGTATTTCATCTCCTGATTTATATTCCTGAGCATCTGGTCTATCAGAAGTAAAAATCCTAACTATTTCGTCTTCACCTTCTGCGTCAGCAGTTATTTTAATTCCATCACTATCATCAGTAAGTTTTACATAATATTCTTTATCATCACTTAATTTAACTGTATCCCCATTATACCCATCACGTAAATCGAGAGTATCTCCATTGGTTGATTTTACTTTTAATGTTTTTAGCTCATCTGCATCTGGAGAATATGATGATGCATAAACTGGCTTAGCCATTATATCTCCGAACTTCGCTGGTGTTATAGCTGAAAGTGTAGAAAAAGCATTAATTGTAAGCACAAGTGCAATTATACGTCTTATATTTTTATTCATAAAGTTTCCTCCCATACCGTTATGAGTTAATTTTATCACTATTATCCCGTAAAATACAAGAATCTTATAGATTAAGATTAAAAAATTAAGAAAATTGAAATTTTTATACACATTTTTGTAAAACTTTCCACATATAAATTTTCTGCATTTTTATGAATTAATAAAATCATTTTTTCAAATAATAACATATAACTATTTTTCGTTTTTAGTTATAAAAGATTATAGACTATATGCTGCAATTAAATTTATGTATTAAGATGAGATAAACATTTTAATTTTGTCGTAAATGTTATTGCAGTATTTAACATTGCTATTTCAAATCATTATATAAGGAGTGATTAAGTATGAACAATAAAAAACCATCCTCATCTTTTGAAAATTTAGTTGATACGCCTTCATCAGAACCAAGCGATTCTGATATAGAAAAGTTAAAAAATCTTTATCTTCCAAATTCAAAAGCTGACAATAGTCCAAGTGAAAAGAGCATTGAAGATGCAAATGATTTAGATCACCCTAAGCCTCCAAGTCCAAATTCACTAACATAAAGCTTACAATAAAATAAATAATAAGTCCATTTGCCTAACTAAATGCTATAAATCTATCTTATAACATTTAAAGTTCAACAATTCTTTTAATACTTATGAAAAAATAAGGAGTGATATTATGGATAAAAAAAAAGTTCCTAATACTTCTGATGTGAGAGATGATAATAAAAAAGCCTTTACTAATGCATATTTACCAAAAATGAGGACTAATTATCATCCAGATAAAAATGATGTTGAAAGTGGAACTGGCGTTGACTTTCCTATAAATATGCCAAATCCCGCAACTGATTCTATTGTTGTAAACAATATAGCAAATCAAGAATTTGACTACACTGAAGATATGCTTTTGCCTGACGATTATGATGAAGATAACAATTAAGTAAATTAATTTTTGAAATCAAATATAATGAGTCAAAGCAGTTAAGAGTTGCTAAAACAGTTATGAATTATAATTCATAATTAATTGACGTTTATTCGCAAATCTTATGGCTGAATAATATATATGTTGCAATAATAAACTTACATTTATGATACTTGTAAGTTAAGCAAATGCCTGAATATAAAATTCAGGAAACTAATTACAACATATATATAAATAATTTTTAAAAATAACGTGAATAATTTTAACAATCTTGGTCAAAATAATATTTGTACCCCATAATACTCAGGCGCTAAAGTTTATCATTTTAATTTAGTGCTTATTTCCAAAGAAACAGGGATCTTAAATGATTAAAGTTCATTTAAGATCCCTCTTTTTAGGCACATGAAAATAAATAATAAATCAAAGATGCGCCGAATATTTGGTGACAGACAAGGAAGCAAATTCAGCTTATAGTGAGACTATTAGCTGAATTTGCTAACACAGTATGGCGCAAAATAGGCAAGCATACTGATCTATTATTTTTTTGATTGTGCCATATATTCTTATTGAATTGTCCAGTTGTCCTTTGTTGCATATATTGATACTCCATCATCGTTAGAGCTTGTCTCGTATAAGCTTACGCCGCCTGAAATTAAATTGTTATAAGCAGTACTAGTACTTTGTTTTACACTTTCTTTGCTTCTGCTTATTATTCCTACTACCGGCTTCAAGTAATTAATAAAATCTGGAGTTGATGATGTATCATTTCCATGATGAGGTACTTTAAGCACATTAACCTTTTTTCCCTCCAACATATTATTGGTCCAAAAATCTTTTTCTGAATTCCATTCCATATCACCGGTAAATAGCTCTTGTAAATTACCATAATTCAAATATACAACATCTGAATTTTCATTGATTCCCCAATAATATTGAGTAAGTTTATCAGAGCCTATTCCTCCAAAATTTTTACCTGATTCTACGAATTGCAATATTTTTCCATTATCTATAAATTCATCGTGTTTTGGATTAATAAATTCCATGCCCTTCATGTTCATTGCTACAGTCGCACGAATATAAACTTCATAATCATGTTTCATGAGTTCTATATCACTTGCATTTTCTGCCGTATCTTTTATTCCTGAATACCAATTTTTCATCTCTGCAATATCAGGCATATAAACTTTACCAACTTTGAAATTGCTTAAAACCGCAGCTAGTCCACCAATGTGATCTGAATGTGCATGGCTAATTATTACATAGTCAATTACACCTTTGCCATTTTCTTGTTTAAGATCTTGACTTTTTAAAAAGCTAACTAGCTTGTCTGATGTCTCTTCAAGACCAGTATCAATTAAAGCTGTTTCTCCATCTGGAAGTTTTATAAAGGCACAATCAGCATCTCCAACATTCAGATGTCTCACAAATAAATAATCTTTCATTTGTGTAGGTCCTATATATCTACCATTAGCATCAAAATTCTCTGCTTCATTATTTATAATAGCATAGCCAGTTGCAATGCTACTATCTGCTTTAACATAATACTTATTTATTTTTGTGGTTATCCACTGGTTAACTCCCATTTCTCCATCACTATTTGAATAATAAGTTTTCCCATTGTAGCTGTAAAATCCTGTCTGCAAGCTTCCATTTGATCCAAAAAAGTACCATTTACCATCTATGTATTGCTTTCCTGATAACATTATTCCATCACCATTTAAATAGTACTTATAACCCTTATCATTAAGCCATCCTGTTTGCATTATCCCGTTTTTATCCAAATAAAACCACCCATAGTTACCATATTGCCATCCAGTTTGTTTTATTCCAACTTCGTTAAAATAATACCATGAACCATCAATTTTTTTCCAACCTATAGTCGCAGAATAATCACTTCCTAAATAAAATTCATTGCTATTATCTGCAGCTGGATTTACATCTTTTTCTTTAAACCATCCTGTTTTTTTCAATATTCCATCCTTAGTAACATAGTACCATTTCCCATGTAAATTCTGCCATGCTGGTAAAACTTCCATTGTAGATGTCTCTGAACTTTGGTTTTGATTACCATTTTCATTTGTAGAGCTTGTACTTTTTCCTTGATTATTTTTATCAGAAGTATTTGCTGTATCTTTGCTCTGAGTTGTTTCAGTATTTTTAACAGCATCCTTACCTTCTAAATCTGAACTTTTCACATTTTCGCTGCTGCTTCCTTGTTTATTATCGCTGTCTACCGTACTAGTCTGATTTACTTTATCATCCGCCATTGCCATAGTTCCAACAAACGACATACATAATAAAAATACCATTGGAATTATGACTAATGTTTTCTTTATATTCTTTTGCATATTACTGCTGCCTCCTTAAGGGCACATGAAAATAAATAATAGCCCAAATATACGCATGCTGGTCTATTATTTTTTGATTGTGCCTACTGCCCATACGGGATATTATAACTCTAAATTCAAATTTTTTCAAACTTACATTAAACATGCATAACAAACACTTAAGCTAAGAATCAATCGTATATCACATAGACAACATCTATTCTTAACTCATGTAAACATTGTGTAAATTTTTATCTTTTATAGATGATATAGTTTCAATACAACGTGTTTTACACTTCTCACAGAATCACATCTCACTATTTAATTAATATTCCAAAGTCAGTGATTACTCAATACTCATGATAAATAATATTATATATAATATCTACTTAAAATTTCTTTAAAAAATCTTATAAAGAAATTTTAAGTAGATAAAACAATAAAGGGCTGCTTACGCAACCCCTTATTAAAATTTCATTATAAAAGAAACATCAATTGTAAATTGTTAACAAAATTTGATTAAATCCATTTAACTTTTAATGTTATTAATTTGGATCTACTGAATCTACATGAAATACATTATTTTGATTAAAACTAGACACTGTAATATTTTTAGTATTCTTAATATGTTTAGTATTAGTTGATGCAAACACAACATTTGTTAATAGCATTGATGTTGCCATTACTGCCAATATAATTTTTTTCATAAATTTTCCTCCCTAAAAGTTTAATTAAATTAACAAATCCTTCATTTAACATTATAACATAATATTAGAAATCAGAATAAAAAATTTTTAAATTCCTTTTATCTGTTTCATTTTTTCTCTTGACTTCCTGCTGAAATATTTACTTTTTTCTTCATTTTTACCTCTGTAATACTCTCCAATCTCTGAATAGATTAAAGAATAATCTATATTTAATTCTTTTACTTTATCTGCAATTAACATTAAATTTTCTTTATCTTCTTTTTTTATATAAATAAGCACTAGCTCATAAATTATTTTTTCAAGCAAACTTAAATTTTCCTTATCATCTTTTTCACATAGTTCTAATGCCTGTAAAAGATAACTCTCAACATCTTCATTTACGTGTCTAAGTACCTTTGCTGCCAAGTACAAAACCTCATTAGGATATTCACTGTCTGGACTATATATTAATGATTCTTTAATATACATAGCTGCTGTTTTATAATCTTTTTCATTAAAATATAAATCGGAGAGGTTCAAGTAAGTCAGAGATATAAAGCCTTTATCGTCATATTTCATAGCAATATTTAGAGTTTCCTTATATTCTTTTTCTGCTTCGTCAAACTTATGGTAATCGTTGAAACAATTTGCATATACCATTTTTATCCTTAATAACATCTTATAATCCTTAATTTCAAACTGCTTTATCATCTCAAAATACTTTAAAGCACTATCATATTCCCCTAACTTTTTATATGTTAATGCCCTGAAATGCAGTATCATTACAGAAAGATCATTGTTTACTATATCATTATTTAATTTTTCTGCGTACTCTAACTGTTGTAATGCCCTAGCGTAATTCTCAGTGAATATATTATTTCTGGATTTATATATATAAAAAGTTACTTCCTCTAAACTATTTTGAGAATTAATGCTTACTTTTAATCCAATCTCACACATCTGCTCACTTTTAGAATAAATATGCTTATAATAGTAAAAATCAGCAGCTAATTTATACAGCTCTATTTTTTTATTATCTGTAATGTTATATGTTTCAATTAGCTTTTCTCCAGCTTGCAATTTCTGTTCAAACAAATCTATCATTTTAATTTCTTTTAGTTCCTTCAAAATTTGATTTTGGAAAACATAATTTGCTTGTTCGTCTTCCCCTGTCATTAACTCATTTGGTGTAATTAATGATATATTCATTCCTTTCTTTTTTGCAATTTCATTTAAATTTTTGGAAATTCCCTGTGCTAAATTATAACTTAATTTTTGCTTATTATTTTCGATTAGACTTATCATTATTCTTGTGCACACACCTGCTGAAATTTCATCTTGAGTTGCTCTAAGAATTACTTGTCTTATCTTTTTTAATCTTTCTCCTTGTTTCATGATTTCATTATCAAACAATGTTATACCCCAACTTTCTGTTATTCTTATCATTTGAAAATAAATACTCTAACTCTTATAAAAATGGATTAATAATGAAACGTACTTTTATGATATTTAGGTTGCTTTACTCTACTATTTATAAATGATATAACAAATAACATATATTTCTATATATAGATATATTATATTAATTAGAGTTAATGTTCAATGTCATCTTTATAACTTTTTATATTCATTACTAGCTATCTTTATAAAAAATTTAATATTATTATGCCTAATTCATATTTTTCCAAGAAAATCATATAATATTAGCATTGTTTAATCGTATATTAAGGCAAAAAAATAGATACATGTTTATTCCGCAGGACTAAACATGTATCTATTTTGATTAACATCGCTTAACTCTTAGGAATAATCAAATAAATAACAAGTTACTTATCTAATTGTTCTTAAGTTATGAGTTATATATTTAAAAAGCCTTTTCCTCTGACTTCTGATATATCGATTATTGTTATAAATGCGCTTGGATCTATAGAGTGTATTGCACTTTTTAAGTCTATCATCTGATGAGAGCTTACAATGCAATAAAGCATTTTCTTTCTATCATGGGTATATTCTCCCTCTGCAAATAGAGACGTAATTCCACGATTTAAATCTTTAATTACAAATTCAATAATTTCTTCTTCTTTTCTTGTTAATATAAGGAGAAGTTTTCTGCTATTAAATCCTTTTAGCATTCTATCTAGAACTAAACTTTGAATGAATAACGAAATAATTGTATATAATGCCTGTTGAATACCAAATATTATTGCTCCAGCAGTAACTATTATTAAGTTAAGAGAAAAACCTAAACTTCCTATATTGAAATTTGAAAATCTCTTTCTGATTAGCATTGTTATAATATCAGTTCCACCTGTAGAACCACGTCTTAGAAACACTAATCCATAACCAATTCCGCATAATACTCCACCATAAATGCAATAGATAAGTAAATCTCCATCTAGATTTATAAAGTAAGCAAAAGATTTTGTTATCATAAGTGAAAATGAAAGACAAAGCATTCCTATTGTAGTATAGATAGTAAATGACCTATCAAGTTTTTTGTAACTCAATATGAGTAGTGGTACATTAATTAAGAAAACCACTATACCAGCTGGAACTTTAAGTGTATATTCTAAAATCAATGCTACACCTGTAGCCCCTCCACTTAAAAGTTTAGCATGCACTAAAAAAAGATTTACTCCTGCAGATGCTATCATACAGCCTAAAAATATGAATATAACATCAACTAAATTTCTCTTATATTTGTAATATGTGCTCATTTATATACTCCTTATATTTCAATTAATAATTAGAAATTTACGTCTCCCGCAATCTAGAGATTTAATCAAACTTCTACATTGGCCAAATATAATTCTATATTTAATTAATCGTATTTTCAACAAGACATCTTTATATTCTACAAACAACCTTTATAATCTTAGTAATTATTTATTAATAATTTAGCCTATATATTAAATTTTCAAACTTATACATATAAAAATAATAAGCCAGCGTGCTTCTGGCTTATTATTTATTAAATATTATTTTAATTAACAGCTAACAACTGCTTCTCAAATGTCTATATTATTTCTAAAAAATATACTTCTTCATCCTTTTACTTGTGCCTTATTTAAAATATACAGTTATATCTAATTTACCCTTATTCCTTGGAATTATATTATCTTTTACTGCTTCTCCGTTAATCACTACTTTAGTATTACTTCCAGCATCCAGCTCAGCATTCTCCTCTAATCTAGATGCTTTTATAATATACTCTTCTTTTTCATTTTTAATATTTATCTCAAATTCCTTCCAATCTTTTGGAACGCATGGATTTATGCTGTATCCTTTATCTTTTACTTTTCTTAAGCCTAAAATATTTTCGATTCCAACCCTATACATCCAGCCTGAAGCTCCTGTATACCAGCTCCAACCTCCTCTTCCTGCATGAGGCTCCTTTATGTAAACATCCGCTGACATTACATATGGTTCTACTTTATAAGTCATGCATTCTAATTCTGTTTTTGAATGGTTTATAGGATTTATCATATTATAGTATTTGACTGCCTTATCTCCAAGCTTAAGCTTAGTTAAAGCTAAGATTACCCATACTGCTGCATGAGTATACTGCCCTCCATTTTCTCTTACTCCAGGTACATAACCTTTTATATAACCTGGTTCTAATTCTGAATTACTAAATGGTGGTGCAAGCAGCAAAATCATACCCTTATCGCTCTTAACAAGATTATTATCAACAGCTTCCATTGCTTCCATTGCTCTTGTTTTACTATCTACTTTAGGCTCAAATTTATATTCATCATCAAAGGCTCCTGAAATTATGGACCAGCTTTGGGCTAAGGAATCAATCTGGCATTCTGGATTTTCCCTTGAACCAAGTGGAGTTCCATCATCAAAATACGCTCTCCTATACCAGCCTCCATCCCATGCATTTTTCTCTAAATTTTCTCTTATGAAGCCTTTTCTTTCTTCATAGTGTTTTTTTGTCTCCAGATCATTTCTTATTTCTGCAATTTCAATAAAGCTGTTTAAAATAGAGTATAAAAACCATCCCAGCCATACACTTTCTCCTTTTCCTTTATTTCCAACAGTGCTCATTCCATCATTCCAATCTCCGCTGCCCATTAAAGGAATGTTATGAACTCCAAATTTTAAGCTTTTCTCTATAGCCTTCAAACAGTGTTCATATATGGTACCTTCCTTTGAAGATTGGTTAACTATTGTATATCTCTCATCTTCGCCTTCTCTTAAAGGTTCATCTTCAAGGTAAGGAGCTTTTGCATCTAAAATATCATAATCTCCTGTAGAATTAACATATTCTGCAGTTACATAAGGCAGCCATAGAAGATCATCACTAAATCTGGTCCTTATACCAGAGTTAACAACTGGATGCCACCAATGCTGTACATCACCTTCCACATATTGCCTTGATGCACTTCTTAAAATTTGTGCTTTTGGTATTTCAGGCTCTACAACTCCAAGAGACATGGAATCCTGAAGCTGATCTCTGAAACCATATGCTCCTCCACTTTGATAAAATGCACTTCTGCTTAAATACCTACAGCTTAAGGTTTGATATAAAAGCCATCCATTTAAAAGATGGTCTAAAGATTTATCTGGTGTCTTAACTTGTATATTTCCAAGGAAATGTCTCCAATATTGTTTTACTTTATCTAATTCATCTTCTACATTTGCGAAATTACTGTATTTATCTATAAATTTTTCTATATTCTCCTTTGCATCCTGCCCAAATAAAACTACTAATTCCTTTTTTTCACCTTTTCTTAGTTTAAAAGTAGTTTGAGCGGCCAAACATGGATCATAACTTCCCCCGGATTTATTATTTAAACACTTACTGCTTAATGCCTGTGGCCTAGCTGTTTCCCCACCAATCCCTATAAATTCCTTATTATCTCCAGTAAAACTTGTTTCTTCTCCGCCTATAATTGTTAAATAAGCATTTAACTTGCCAAAGTGCTCACTATAAGGATTATGCGCTCCTATGAATCCATTACTGATTTCATTCCCGTTGCCTTGATTTTTCCTTATATATGTAGAAATATATCTTGCACTATCATACTCGTAAACTCCTAAAACAAGTTTTGCATAATAAAATAATGAGAGTTCTCTATCTTCGTTACTTAAATTCTCCAAGGTAACTCTTTGGAGCTTTATTTTTTCATTTTTAGGTGCAAAAACTTCAAGTTTTCCTTTAAGCTCATAGGCTGTGTGCTTATATTCTGAATAACCAAAACCATGCTTTATCATATAATCTCCCGAGTCTCTAACTGGTTTTGGTGTTATTGAAAAATAATCACCAGAATTATTATCTCTGACATAAAGAGCTTCCCCAGCTGGATCTCTAATATAATCATTACTCCAAGGTGTTATCTTGTTTTCTCTTGAGTTTCCACACCAAGTATAACCTGAACCTGTTTCCGATATGTGAAATCCAAAATCTTCATTAGAAATAACATTAATCCAAGGTGCTGGAGTATTCTTATAATGTGATAGTTTAATCACATAACTATTATCTTTTTTATTAAAGCCTCCAAATCCATTAAAGAAATCTAAATCTTCTATATTGAAATCTTCATTAACCTCATCGTTAAAAGTCATATTAATTGAAGGTTTAGCTTCATGGTTATAAGCCATGTTACTTGAATTTTCGGCTTCATCTCTATTAACTTGCTTATCTTTATATTTATCAACTTCTAAAGTCAGTTCCTCAGCAATTTCATTAGCAGCCTTCTTCATATTATTTTTGTAGCTTTCAGGATCATTTACTTTTTCATTCTTACTGCTCAAATCATGTTGTTTTTCTGGCCCCTTAGCATTTTTAATCAAGTCATAGTTATTTATTACTTCTTCATCATTATCATATACTTCATATGGTATATCCCTTAAAGTTTCTTCCTTTTGTATATCCTTTAACGCTTCCTGCTTTGATATATTCTCTGAATCTTCTTCCTTCTTATACTTATCTATAAACCTTGAATTGTTTCTTAGGGCTATACGTGAATCTAAACCTTCTGCATCTAGATTCATATAAGTATTTAAGTTTTTCTCTGAATATACATAAGAATTTAAACTATTTTTACTATCTAAATATATCCTTGAGATTCCTATTAATAAATCCTTAATTTCAGAATCCATAGTAGCTTTATTGTGAACGAATATTCCACCTGATTTGTTTAGGGAATTTCTTTCATTAGAAGTTCTTATTATATCCATTATATTTTTTTGAAGGGGTGCTTCATAAGTAACTTCCTCATTATTATATATAACTAAATCTAATTTAACTCCCTTTAGTTTTAAGTAATGATGAAATTTTACAGCAGTAAACGCTAAGTTTACATCTTCTTCTTTTTCAATAAATAACATTATAATAGGCAAATCTCCGGAGATGCCATAAGCCCATAAATCCTTTTGATGCTTTGAAATATTCTCAATATAATTTTCTCTGTTTTCTCGGCTGCTGCTTAAGAAGAATATATTGCTTGCAGCACTTTGGAAAGCATTAGCCATTGCACTTCTTATTCCTAAATTCTTAAGCTCAAGCTGTGTACTTATGCTATAATTCTTGAATACTATATCAAGTTTTTTATAGTCATTATATTCTCTACATATTTCAAGAACCTGTTCCCTTGAATCGCATATTCCTGTAATATAATAAATTTCTCTTTTAGATTTTGGTTCTAATCTAATCCTTGTACGCATACTCATTATAGGGTCTAAAACTGTTCCCACTGTATTATTTAAAGCTTTATCATTATCCATAACCAATGGATTCTTTAATGCCCTGTCTCTCCCTATAAAATTTAACCTAGAAGTTTCATAGGATAAGCTTCCTTCAAGCTCACCATTAACAACTGCTTTGTGGAAAACATAAGGAATCTTTCCATCTTTAACTCTTGGTCTTCGGCTTCCTATAAGTATCTCTTCTTCTGCATCATATTCAGTCTGAACAAATAAATTAGAAAAGGCTGGATGAACTGCATCTGCACTAAAGGCAGCTAAAGTTATTTCCATATAACTTGTTATCTCAATACTTCTTCCTTTATCACTCAAGTTATTTAAAGTCAGCTTTCTTACTTCAAAGTTTTCTTCTGAAGAGAGTACAACTTCCATTTCAGTTTCAATGTTACCATCTTTTCTGTTAAACTTTGCTTTATCTAAATTGAATTCTACTAAATATTTATCTCCAGAACTCTTACAAGGTTCATACGTTGAGCTCCAGTAATCATTAGAATTTAAATTTTTTATATAGAAGAAAACTCCACTATCATCGCTTGTTGAATTTCCTTTCCATCTATAAAGCATAGTATCATTTTTCTTTGAATATCCGCTTCCACTTACTGTAATCATGGATGAATAATCTCCATTACTTAATAACAAAAACTGTGGACTATCTTGATTTACCTTTTCGAATATCCTTGGAATTAATACTTCTCCCTTAAAATATCTATTCTTTATAGAAAAATCTTCATTTCTTTCGAAAGTTACATACTGTGGTATTCTTTCCTTTAATAAGAGTTCAGTCGCCTTAACTTCTGGAAGATCATGAAATCTATTTACTAATATATTATTTAGCAATACATTATCCAAAGCCATAAGTGACATTCCTAAATGATGTACCATGTAAGTCATAACTTTGTTAATGCTTTGTGGATAACTTGAAACCTTAGAACCTCTGATATTCGCATTATTTGTATATTTTTCGTTATTTTCCTCAAAATCATCCACATTATCAACATTATTCACATTGTTTTCAACAATATAATCTTCTTTTTTATCCCTTACATTATCCACGCTTTTTAGGAGGTTATCCACAGATTCTTCGTACTTATCCACATTTTGTGCATAATTTTCTTCAGCTGTTGATATATTATTGTTATTTAAAGTACTATTTGCAATTTTTAATTCAGCTTCATTTTCTGAAAGTGTCATTATATATTTATCACTTCTTGCTTTAGTATAATCCAAGGCTTCAATGAACCCATATCGTCCTAAAGCTCCAAGCTCTTCAAGCCTTCTAAGGTTTTTAATTGCAGTATTTTTAGCAAAAGGAAGAACCATTAAAGTTGAGTATGGGGATATTACAAGATCATCTTCAAGACCTCTCTTTAACCCTAGTCCTGGAACTCCAAACGCCTTATATTGATAATTATCAGAAGGATCAAATTCATAAAATGCAGATTCTGATATTCCCCAAGGAGTTTTCTTTTGTCTTGCAAAACTTATTTGAGCTTTTATTACAGCCCTATATGTTTGACTGAGTAAAGTTTTTGGGTAATTCTTCATTATGAGTGAAGGCATAAAATATTCAAACATAGTCCCACTCCAAGATACAAGAGAGTGACTGTGAAATGCATTCGTCATCGCTCTTCCAAGCTTAAACCAATGAGACGAAGGCACATCATCTTTAGCTATAGCAACAAAAGATGCTATTCTTGATTCTGATGCCAATAGGTCATAATATGAATTTCCAAGTGAATTCTCTTCTACATTATATCCAATAGAAAACAAACCTCTGGTTTTATCATAAAGAAAATTAAAGTCCATTTCCTTTGAGATACTATCAATATCTTCTATTAAATTATTTATTTTATTTATGTAATTTCTTAAGGTATCAATCTTTTGTCCTAAGGAACATTTAAAGTTATCCCCATTTTTTCTTTTTACTTCTTCGCATCTCTTTACTAATTCTTTAATACTCGGAACACCCTCAAAAAATTCTCTGCTATATATATTTTCTAAGCCGTCAAACATGAGATTATAATACTCTATTTTCCTATTAACCTCATTTATAAGTTTGTTAATCCAATACCTTGTTTCTTTATTTTCAGGCTTTGATCCATTTTCACTATGATTATTTTCCTTTGATGCTCCCCCCCATATATTTTCATTATCCTTTAACTCATTAAGTTTAAATGAGATCTCAATTAATGTTTTAAAATATTCTCCAATATTTATATGTGATGAAAACTTAAGTTTAAGAAAAGAATCCTCATCTTCAATTATCTTATAAATATCATTTAAGGCTATTACCTCTTTAGTTCTTATTACTTTATTGCTTTTAAGTTCATTTAAAGTTTCTTTTAGCAGCCATAAGTCTCCTAGAAGATTTCCACTATCAACGGTTGATACATATCTAGGCCATAAAGGCTCTTTTGTTTTCGTGTCATACCAGTTTAAATAATGGCCATTTACTTTTTGCAGACATTTCATGCTATTTAATATAAGCTCTGTTCTATCAACAAACTCTGTCATGGTTATATATCCTAGGTCGTATGCAACAATATTAGAGGTAATACCCATACCAATATTGGTTGGAGAGGTCCTATGGGCAACGCCCTTAAGTGGTTTTTCCTGATAGTTATCTGGTGCTAAATAATTGTTTTCTTCATTAACAAAATCCTCGTAATATGCATATATTCTTCTTGAAACTTTTCTAAGGAATGTTTTTTCATCATTACTTAAAATATTTTTATTTCTTTCTGGTATCTTCTTACTTATAAAATAAGCAAAATAAGGAGCGACAATCCAAAGGCCAGCAACCACTATATTATAAGCAATAGCTCCAAGAGAACTATATAGTGATAAATAAAGTACTACTATTCCAACTACCGGAGAAATCCACATCCTCCTTAAGTAATTAGTAAAATCATTATTTATTTTTTTCTCCACATGATCTGCCGATTGCCATTCTAAAAGATTCCTTTTAGAAATAATAACTCTAAATAATGTTACTATTATTGCATGAAGCATTAAAAAAGCTTGATAAGGAATAAAACTTACTATTAACACCATCTGATCAAAGGTCTTAAAGGTTCCCATCAATTTATTTTTAGGCGTTACAACGAAATCCGTTACTGTAAATACTAAAGGTACTATTAATGCTAAAAAAGCAAGTAATACAATTTGACTTCCATTATTTAAGACAGTCAAGGATAAAATAAGAGTAAGAAGTAAATTAGGTGCAAGTAAGCTTCTCCTTAAATTATCGAATATCTTCCACTTATATAATAAACTCATTTTATTTGAAAATAGCCAGCCTATTAATTGCCAGTCTCCTCTGACCCATCTATGCAGTCTTCTAGAACTAGCCTCATATGATCCAGGATATCCATCAATAAATTCTACATCACTTAAAAGTGCACATCTTGCAAGACCACCTTCAAGTAGATCATGACTCAAGATCGTATCATCTTTTATAGAATTATGCAGTGCCTTATAAAATTCGTCTATACATATTATTCCCTTACCCGTAAAAGAACCTTCCCCAAATAAATCCTGATAAGTATCAGAATAAGCTACTGAATACCCATCTACACCTTCTTCTCCTCCAAAGATTTTCGAAAAATAAGTCTGATTTTTAGCTTCTAAACTTATACTTACTTTAGGCTGCATTACTGCATATCCCCTAGCTACCTTATTTCCTATTATTTGTGGAATATTTAAAACATGGCTCATAGCACCTATAAGTTTAAAGATACTTTCTCTTGGCATAAAAGTATCTTCGTCCAGCGTAACTAAATATTTAGCATCTTTAAGTACTTCTATGTTATCACTAAGAACATTATATGTGTGATCCTTTCTATCTCTGATAAGAGCCATAAACTCCATCAATTTTCCGCGTTTTCTTTCCTTTCCCATATATACTCTTTGCTTCTTATTATAAATTCTCTGCCTGCTCAAAAAGAAAAATCTACTTTCACTATCATTCATAAAGTCGTTATAATATTTTTCATTTAAGTGTCTGGCACATTCTATTCCGCATTTAATTATTTCATCATCTTTTTCTACGCTTTCATACTCAGAATCCGAGAAGTCATTAAGCAAAGTAAAATATAAATTTTTATCTTTATTTCCACAATAAATTACTTCTAATTTTTTCATAAGCTCCTGAATCTTCTCTTTTGAACTTACTATTGCCGGAATTACAACTATTGTTTTATATTTGTCAGGAATTCCTTCAATGCAGCTCAATTTAGGAACTAGTCTTATCTCACCAATTTTGCTCACAGTATAGTTAGTAAGAGCAATTACGATTTCGTTTACCGGAATTAATAGAACTAGGAACGAAAGCATATATTGCATCCTAGTATAGACAGCTCCGAGTAAAGTACTCACAAACAAAATCAAAAAACTCAAGCCTATTGTCCCAAGAATATTAGACAATACATATACATTTTCTGAAATCACAGTTCTTATATTATTGCTATATCTTTTTAACTCATTTACCCCATCATCTATTAGGTAGTAACCAATATGACATTTATAACTTTCCTCTCTATTATCTTTGCTGTTTTGCGCAAATCCTAAGATATAACTTGCAACATCAATCTCATTCATTCCAGCAGTTCTAGCTATTTTCTCAAGTTTATGCCTATAATAATCCTTAGATTCAAAATCCATTTTATTATAAACATCTTCTGGATCTTTTTTTAGAATCTGCTCAACTAAAGAAGTACTTTCAAAAAACTTTCTCCAGCTTATTCCTTCTATTTTCCGAATAGAGGTTATGTATTCACCAATATGTCTTTCTAAAGATTCTTCCCGCAATTCACTTTTAATATTGTTGCTCTCTAAATCAGTATTCATCTTCCACTTGGATTCTATGAATTCATTAACTCTTATATCCTCTATGGAGTTATCTCTTAAAACTCTAAAAAATTCTCTTAAGAATAAATTACTTATATTTTTGCCCTCAGAAAAAATACTGCTGATCTCATCATCCAATTTATTATTGTTAATAGCATCAACAACTTTCTCCGCTAAATTTTTACCTTTTATAATTTCCTTTTGAATATTAACAAGTTCATTAGTATATTTAGATAAGTTTATAATAATTGCTATCTTCAGCATGAGAGGAAATGCCCATAATTCTCCCATGGTAAAAATCTTATCCTTATTAAAAGACTTTTCGTTTGTATTCTTCTCTTGAAGTTCATTTATATAATTTATAAATTTATTGCAATCAATTTCATTTCCGGCATTAATATAATTCTTAGCCACCATAAAAATACGTGGAACAAATTCCTTATTTTCATGATCTTTATCATTATTAATTTCACCTATGGAAGATAACCCTCTGAAATAATCTATAGGCATCTCAACTTTTATTGCTTTATATTCTCTTTCAATCAAATATATATTATCAAGAAGCCATTCGGATGCCCCTAGCATCTTATCTCCATTTTTTGATAACTTACGAAAGTACATGAAATTATCATGGATGCAAGAAAAGCCCTCTGCAAGTTCTCTTAAAACACTCTTCCTAACTCCATAAGAATTATTTCTCTTCAAGTAAAAAACTCCCTTCTTCATGTAAAATTAAGGCACATTCAAAAATAATAAACTAGTATATAGATAATTATCTTTGAATTTAAACTTGTTTGGCAGCTTACCGAAATCACATACATTTTTATTCCACAGGACTTATGAAATTTTCACTGGA